>JAYVXL010000021.1:0-9217 GCA_043785185.1 Myxococcales bacterium | reverse complement strand
CGTCCGCGTAGAGCGGGGTGCCGCGGTAATCGACGACCTTCGCCGTCGCCGGCGCCATCGGCAGCGTGCGCAGGAACGCCGCGAAGGACCCGTCCTCCGCCGCGGCGCGCGTGAAGCCGTCCGGAACCGCCGCGCGCGATTGGAGCGTCTCGCTCGACCCGAACGCCCACGGATGCACCTTCGGATCCGGCGGCGCGAGGAGAGAAGCGACGACGAGGAGGACCGAGGCGAGAGGGCTCATCCACGAGCTTGGAAACGCCGCCGCCCGTCGCCTTGGGCCGTTCCCGCTTGTTTTTCGCCCCCGTTGACGTATCGAGGCGGCATGGAACTCACCAAAGACCTGGTCCTCTCGGAGCTCGCCAAGGTCAAAGGCCCCGCCGTCCTCGGCGACGTGGCGCTCGCCGGTGGCGCCGTGACCGTGTCGGCCGCGCCCGGAGGCGGCTCCCGCGAGGAGCTCGGCCGCGCGATGCGCAAGGCGTTGATGGCGCTCGAGGGCGTCTCGAGCGTCGAGGTCCGGTGGACGGGCGAGCTCCCTGGGCGCGCGATCGCCGAGACCGATCCGATCCCCGGCGTGAAGAACGTCGTCCTCGTCATGAGCGGCAAAGGCGGCGTCGGCAAGAGCACGTGCGCGACGAACCTCACGATGGCGCTCCACCGCGCGGGCTTCCGCGTCGGGCTGCTCGACGCCGACATCTACGGCCCGTCGATCCCGACGATGCTCGGCGTCACCGGCCGGCCCGTCTCGATGGACGGCAAGACGATCGAGCCCCTCTCGCGCTTCGGCGTGAAGCTGATGAGCATCGGCTTTCTCCTCGAGGACCCGAAGGCCGCGGTCATCTGGCGCGGCCCGATGCTGCACGGCGCGCTGCAGCAGTTCTTGAACGACGTGAGCTGGGGCGAGCTCGACTTCCTCGTCCTCGACTTGCCGCCGGGCACGGGCGACGTCGCGCTCACGCTCTCGCAGAAGGTGAAGGTCACGGGCGCGGTCATCGTCACGACGCCGCAGCCCGTCGCGACCGACGACGTCTTCAAGAGCGTGTCGATGGCGCAGAAGGTGAACATCCCCATCCTCGGCGTCATCGAGAACATGAGCTTCTTCGTCGACTCGGCGGGCGTGAGGCACGAGCTGTTCGGCAAGGGCGGCGGCGAGGCGGTCGCGAAGTTCGCGGGCGCGCCGCTGCTCGGTCAGGTGCCGATCGATCAGACCGTGCGCGAGTGGGGCGACAAGGGCACGCCCGTCGTGCAGGCCGCGCCCGCGAGCAGCATCGCGCGCGCGTTCGTCGAGATCGGCGAGCGGCTCGCGGACATCATCGCCGCTCGCCATGAAGCCGGCGACGCGAACGCGCCCGGCCCCGTCATCGACCGCACAGGCGGCCCCGGCGGCCGCCGCCGACTGCCCGTCACGAAGGGCTAGGCCCCTTCTCCGAGGTGCGACAGAAGCACACTCTCCCGCTTATTTTTCCGCTGGTCCGGAAGGTGCTTGATAGGAGCGCATGCGGCTCACCGTCCTCCTTTTTTCGCTCGCGGCGCTCCTCTTCGTCGCGTGCGGCCCGAACGGCCCCAGCACATTTACGGACCAAAACCCCGACAGCGGCGGGGGAGGCACGGACGACGCGAGCTTCAGCACCGACGCCGGCGGCGACGCCGATCCCTATTCTTTTGATCCACCCCCCAAGTGGTGCGGCGCAGACGGTGGGTCAGCGGCGCCCCCCCCGGTCGGCGGCTCGCTCACGTGCCCGAGCGACAAGAACAAACCCGGCTGCCCGTGCGATAGCCCCGGCGCCACCGCCGCGTGCTGGACGGGGCTGCGCGCCAACCGCAACCTCGGCCAGTGCAAGGACGGTCAGACCACGTGCATGCACCAGGGCGAGGTGAGCAACGTGTGGGGGCCGTGCACGGGTGAGGTGCTCCCGACGCCGGGCGCGAAGGGCAAGGCCGGGTGCGGCTGCTTCAGCGCGGGGCAGTGGAAGCTGTCGAACCTCGTGCCGTGCTTCTTCACGTACTCGCCGAGCAACGCGGTGTACGGCATCTCGACCGTCCTCGACGCCACCGGCGCCTCGAAGTGCGTCGACCCCGTGCCGCCGGAGCCGCCGCCCGCGCCCTCGACGAAGTGGAGCGACGACACGCTCAAGGTCGACTGCGCCGGCCACTTCCGGCTCTGCTACGAGCTCAAGGCCGGCGATTTCAAGAACCCCAAGGCGAGCGACTGCGCCGTCACGCCGCGCGACGCGAACGGCAAGCCGGCGCTCTGCGTCGAGGGCGACTACTTGAAGGAGGGCGTCGAGCAGGCGTTCCCGACGATCGGAGCCTGGGTGAGCGCGAACACCGCGTGCTCCGCGGCGTTCAAGGACACCGGCGGCTACGGCGAGATGACGGTGCAGGGGCTCAGCGTGCGGTGCGACAAGGTCGACGACGGCGCCGGCAACCCCCAGGTCTTCCACCGCGTGCAGTATTGCCCGTTCAAGTGCGGCCAGACGCCGACGGCGCCCGAGTGCCAGGGCTGCCAGCAGGGGGGCTCGGGTCAGTTCTAGCCGAGTCTAGCCGCGAGCTTGCTCGTTATCGGTCACGGGACGTCGAGCACGCCGCCGCACGGGACCACGACCGCGCGCGCCTCGCCGCGGCTGCCCACGCGCAGCGTGTGCGCGCCGCAGCGGACGTCGACGTCACCCTCCGACTCGCCGACGACGACGCCGTCGAGGTAGACGCGGTGGCCGTGCGCCTTGGGGGCGAAGCGGAGCGCGCCGCGCGTCGCGGGCGCGACCGGCAGCGAGTCGACGCCGATCGTCGGTACGTCGTCGGCGGCGGGGCCCGCGGGAGGCGCCGGGCTCGGCGAGGTCGCCCGCGCGGCGGGTGAAGCGCCGCTCGCCTGCACGCCGCTCGCCTGCACGCCGCTCGCCTGCACGACGGTGACGTGCGTGCGCGGGTACGGCGTCCGCGCATCGACGACGCGAACGACGACCGCGATGCCGAGGCTCACGACGAGGCCAATCGCCACTCCGCCGAGGACCCACGGCGCGATGCTGCGCGCGCCCTCCTCTGCCGCGGCCACCCGCGTGGACCTTCGCGGCGGCGCGCCCGGCGGCGGCAGGCTGCCCGTCGCGAACGACATGGCGACGGACGGCGCGATCGGTGTCGCCTCGAGGATGTCGTCGATCACGACCTCCTCGGTCGGCGCGGCCAGGTAGATCGGCACCTCCAGCGTCGGGATCGACGCCTGCTCGTCGAACGCAGGCAGCTCTCCGCCGAGCGTCGCGGCGCGTCGCTGACGGACGCCGTTCGGTGCGAAGGGACTCGTAGCCAAGACGACTCGGGTTATTTCCTGACTGCGCTCCGGGCGCAAGCGGGAAAACGCCCTCAGCCTTTCCAGCCGCCGCTCTTCTTGTTAGCGCCGGCGCTTGCGCCAGCGCTGGCCCCGTAGGTCTCCACGTCCTGCTCCTTTTTCAGCAGCACGCCGAGGAAGGGGAGCTCCTTCACGAAGCGCTCCTTGCCGAGGCCGGCGCGCTTCAAGACGGCGATCCAGTCGACCAGCTCGCTCGTCGACGGCCGCTTGCGAAGGCGCGGGAGCTGCCGCAACTCGTAGAACGCGACGACGGCCTGATCGACGAGCGCGTCCTCGACGTGCGGGTGGTGGACCTTCACGATCCGCTTCATCAGCTCGGCGTCGGGGAAGTCGATGAAGTGAAAGACGCAGCGCCGGAGGAACGCGTCGGGCAGCTCCTTCTCGTTGTTCGACGTGATGATGACGACCGGCCGGTGGCTGGCGACGACCTCGTCGCCCGTCTCGTTCACGACGAAGCGCATGCGATCGAGCTCGTGGAGCAGATCGTTCGGGAACTCGAGATCCGCCTTGTCGACCTCGTCGATCAAGATGACACAGCGCTCCTTCGCGGCGAACGCGCGCCCTAGGGGGCCCATCTTGATGTAGCGGCGGATGTCCTTGACGTCGCCGTCGCCGAAGCGTGCATCATACAATCTTTGGATGGTGTCGTAGATGTAGAGCCCGTCCTGCGCGCGCGTCGTCGACTTGACGGGCCAGAAAATGAGCTCCATCCCGAGCGCCGCCGCGACCGCCTCGGCGAGCTGCGTCTTGCCGGTGCCCGGCTCGCCCTTCACGAGCAGCGGCCGCTCGAGCGCGAGCGCCGCGTTGACGGCCGCCTCGAGCGACTCGTTCGTCAGGTAGGTGATGGTGCCGGTGAAGCGAACGAACGGTTCTTGGGTGACGCTCATGGATGGGCTTATTTTCTAGCACATCGTCGAAACTCGTTAGCTAGCTAACGAGTTTTATCGTCGCCCACGGTGCCGCGTTACAGGTCGAAGAAGACGCCGACGCCGCCCATCACCGCGAACTGCAAGATGCTCGCGTTCGCGGTGAGCGTCGTGCCGTTGCGGGCGACGGAGTGCGACGCGCCGAGCGTCGTCGTGAGCTCCGGGCCGAGATGGAAGAAGACGGGCTCCACGGGGCGGTAAAGAAAGCCGACGTCGAGGTCGAGGAGGAATCCGTGCGTCGTCGTCTTCGTCACCGCGGCCGGGTCGTTGTCCTCGACCAGACTCTGGCGCGACGCGTAGCCGAGGCCCGCGCGCGGCCAGATGCCGAAGCGATCGCTCACCGCGAAGAGCCAACCGACCCGAGGGATGATCGCGAAGCCCGTCACGCTCGGCAGGTCGAACGTCTGCGTCGCGTTCTGGTTGGTGGGGCGCGTCACCGACTGCGACTGCGTCGTCAGCTCGACGACGCCGCCGATCGAGAGGTGATCGATGACGAAGAAGTCGGCCGACGGTGCGAACCAGAACGTCGTCGTCTTGACCGTCGTGTCGCCGCCGCCGCCGAACGGGGCTTCGGTGTAGCTCGACGAGGTGAAGCCGATGGGGCCGGCGTACGACAAGCCGCCGCTGTTCACGCGGAAGCCGGCGACCTGATCGATCGCGAGCGTATGCCGTTGCCCCATGGTGGTGAGGAGCTCGCGCGACTGCGCGCGCGCGGGTCGAGCGCTCGAGCTGAAGAGCGCGAAGAGAGGGAGAAACGCCAGGATGCGGACGATCGTTCGCGGCATGGGGTGCTACGTTATCACGGTGCTGATCGCCGCTCCTCCCGTGAGATTGCCGGCCAAAGGTGACGTCGAGCGCGTCAAGATCGCGCTCGACCGGCGCCTCGGCGGCTCGAAGGTCGACGTGACCGAGGCGCGCTGCTTGGCCTACGCGCGCGATGAGAGCGAGGCCATCGGCCGCGTGCCGGACGTGGTCGTCACCGCCGAGCGCGCGGAGGACGTCGCGCTCACGCTCGCGATCGCCGAGGAGCACGGCGTCCCCGTCACGCCGCGCGCGGGCGGCACCGGCCGCACGGGCGGCGCCGTGCCTGTCGCCGGCGGCATCGTGCTGCGGACCGACCGGCTCGCGCAGATCAAAGAGATCGACCGCGCCGACATGCTCTGCGTCGCGGAGCCCGGCGTCATCACCGGCGACTTGCACGCCGCGTGCGAGAAAGAGGGGCTCTTCTACCCGCCCGATCCGAACTCCTGGCAGACGTGCATGCTCGGCGGCAACGTCGCCGAGAACGCCGGCGGCCCGCGCGCGTTCAAGTACGGCGTGACGCGCGACTACGTGCTCGGCGTGGAGGTCGCGCTCATGGGCGGTCGCGTGCTGCGGCCCGGACGGCGCACCGTGAAGGGCGTCACCGGCTACGACGTGACGGCGCTGCTCGTCGGCAGCGAGGGGACGCTCGGCGTCTTCACCGAGGTCACGCTGCGCCTCGTCCCGAAGCCGCCGGAGGTCACCACGATCCTCGCGCTCTTCGCCGACGTGCACGCGTGCGGCGAGGCGGTGAGCGCGATCGTCGCCGCCGGCCTCGTCCCGCGCTGCCTCGAGCTGCTCGACGCCGCGACGCTCGGCGCGGTTCGCGCCGCGGGCGTGGCCGTCGACCCGCGCGCGGGCGCGATGCTCCTCATCGAGGTGGACGGAGAGGCCGCCGCGGTGGAGCCTGCAGTCGAGCGCCTCGGCGAGGTCGTCGCGCGGGGACGGGGCGTCGTCGATCTGCTCGTCGCGCAGGACGCGGCGCAGCGCGATCGCCTCTGGGAGGCGCGCCGCGGCCTGTCGCGCGCGACGCGCAAGCTCGCCAAGTTCAAGCTCTCGGAGGACGTGGTCGTCCCGCGGTCGCGCGTGCCGGCGCTGCTCGGCCGCGTCGACGCGATCGGCGCGGCCACCGGCGTGCGCCACCTCACGTACGGCCACGCCGGCGACGGGAACCTCCACGTGAACTTCCTCTGGGACGACGACGACGAGCGGCCCGCGGTCGATCGCGCCGTCGAGTCGCTGATGCGCGCGACGGTGGAGCTAGGAGGCACGCTCAGCGGCGAGCACGGCATCGGCGTCTCCAAGGCGGCGTACCTGCCCCTCGAGCAGTCGGCGGATCTCATCGCGCTGCAGCGCGACCTGAAGCGGGTGTTCGATCCGCGCGATCTCTTGAACCCGGGCAAAATCTTCCCCGCGCCGGGTCACGCCGCCTGCTGAGTCCGCGCTACTCGAGCGGCAGCACCCAGACCTCGTCGCCGACCTTCGCGCCGAGGTGCTCCGCCGCGTCCTCGCCGAGGCGCCCAATCTCCTCGTCCTCCGACCACGCCGCGAGCGCCGCGCGGAAATACGGCGCCTGCGGCAGCGAGACCCCGACGACCGCGCGCTGGTCGGCCATCTCGTCTTTGCTCATCAGCCCGCCGAGCGTCACTTTGTGCGTGCGCTGCACGAGCGTGATCTCGTCGGTCATCGCCGTGAAGTGCGGCCCGCCGTCGAACGGATCGACGCGCTCGGCGTAACGGAAGCCGATGCGCCGCAGCATCTTCTCGACGCCGCGCGTCTGGTGGCCGACCTTGCCGATGACGTCCTGCGCCTGCTTGGGCAGGAGCGACGCGTAGATCGGGTGCTCGGGGAAGAGCGCCTTGATGAACTCCTTGTTCTGCTTGCTCAGGCGATCGGCCTCCGCGTACGTGAGGCCGGTGAAGTGGCGGCCGACGGCGTCCCAGAGGTGCGAGGTGCCGTCCGGCTCGAGCGGCGGCAAGAGCTCGGCGAGCACCTCGTCGCGGAACAGCTCGCGGAACATCTTGATGAACAAGAACCGCACGTACGACAGGAACTGCCCGAGGCGCTCCGGAACGCGGCGGTAGTCGGGCAAGAGGATGAGGCCGCCGATCTCCGTCGGTCCGTTGTACGAGTAGCCGATGTTGAGCGTCCGGTGGTTGAAGTGGCTGTCGATCGTCGCCGAGTAGCGCTCCTCGTCGATGACGTCGACGTAGATGTACGGCGCGTCGCGGCGCCCGAGCTGCGCGATGATCATCGACGTGCCGATGATCGTTTGCTTCTCCGTGTCGACGAGCACGAAGACGTACTCGCGGCGCTTCGGATCCTTGATCGCGCCCGTCCAGCTCTTCTGCGCCTGCTCGAGGATGGTGTGGATGGCCGCACGGTCCTCGGGGAGGTTCACCGTGTTCAGGTGGTGGGCGACGCGGAGGAGCTGGTCCTCGTCGCTCGGGAGCGCACCGCGGATTTCGTAGGGGAGCATGGCGGAGGGTCGCGGGCGAGGGCGGAGCCGCCGCGCGCGCGTCCGCGTTCTACCACGAGCGCTATTTCGTGGGGATGCTGATGGGGATGCGCCGCAAGCTCGGGGCGTGCGCGTGGCAGAGGCCGCGCGCGCGTGTGTGAGGATCGAACGTGACCTTCTCGCACACTTTGCACACCGTCAGGAGCGCGAGGTAGTCGCTCGGGCGCATCAGGTAGTCGACGGCGGCCAGCGACAACACGCGATCGCTGAGGCGCATGCGCTCGTGGTCGACGGGCACGTAGCCGGAGCGGCCGCCCGCGTCGCGCGATCGCTGCACGTAGCCGGCGTGGAGCGCCGACCGCGCGAAGCTCGCGTTCTCGGGGGCGAGCCGCAGGGTGGTGAGCAGCTCTTGGCGTGCGCTCACGAGCAGGGTCTCGACGCTTTGTGAGGCGAGCTGCGAGCGCACCGAGGCGGGGACGATGTCGCTCTTTCGCGGCGGCCCCTCGACGCGGGGGGCGTGACGCACGAGCAGCCGATAAGGCCCGGCGAGCCAGACCGCGAGGCCGGCCTTTCCCCAGCTCGTCGCGCTCCCGACGACGAACGACACGAGCGCCTCCCGGCACCCGTCGGCGATCGAGAGCGCCCCCACGCCCTCCTCCAGGTCCACCGACAGACGGGGGCCAGGAACGGAGATCGCGGGCGACGCCATGCGTGAGGTCTATGCACCCGCAAGGCCAACGCTCGCGTGGATCGTTTCCCCCAATTCGCTGCCCTTTTCGGCGCGCGCGCCGGCGCGCGTGGATCCTGCGATCCAGCCGGAGGTCCACGGGCCGCAGCGTTTCTTGGTAGCCTCGCGTGCGTGCGCTCCCTCGCCCTCGCCCTCTCGGTGCTCGGTCTGTTGGCCCTCCCCAGCTGTTCGAGCTGCCGCAACGACAAGAGGAGCGAGCGGCCCAAGGTCGTCGTCTCGATCTTTCCGATCTACGACCTCGTCCAGCGCGTCGCCGGCCCCGACGCCGACGTCGTCCTGCTCTTGCCGCCCGGTAAGAGCGAGCACCACTTCGACCCGACGCCGAAGCAGGTCGAGGACGTCGCGCGCGCCCGGCTCGGCGTCATGGTCGGCCTCGGGCTCGACCCGTGGATGGAGAAGATGCTGAAAGACGCCGCCCCCGAGGCGCGGCGGCTCAAGGTAGGCGAGCGCATCTCCGCGATAAAGGTGAAGAGCGACATGCTGGGCGACGAAGAGGCCCACGCCGGCGCCAAGGACGACGACGATCACGACCACGAGAAGGGCGCGACCGACCCGCACTGCTGGCTCGACCCGCGGCGAGCGCAGACGATGGTGCGCGCGATCGGCGACGAGCTCAGCGAGATCGACCCCGCGCACGCGCCGAAGTACCGCGAGCGCGTCGAGCTGCTCGTCGGGCGGCTCGCCTCGCTCGACACCGAGCTCGAGCGGCGCACGGGATCGTGGGCGCGGCGCGACTTCGTCACGTTCCACGGGAGCTTTGGCTACTTCGCGGATCGCTACCACATGCAAATCGTCGCGGTGATCGAGCCGTTCCCGGGGTCGACGCCGACGGGCAAGTACATCGAGGCGGTGCGCGCGGTCGTCGCCGCGAAGAAGGTGCCGGGCCTGTTCCGCGAGCCGCAGCTCGATCCGCGGCCCGCGCAAATTCTCGCCGACGAGCTGAA
>JAYVXL010000020.1:0-2822 GCA_043785185.1 Myxococcales bacterium | reverse complement strand
AGCCAGGCATCCCGTCGCCGTCGGCCGCGTCGGTCGGCGCGCAGAGCTCGCGCACGCGCGCGTCGAGCGCGGGGGAGGACTGGCCGAACGGGCGGCTGAAGCCGGCGAACGACTGGTAGTACACGCCGGGCGCGTCGGTGATCGCGGCGTTGAACGCCGCCGCTTGCGCCGTCGTGAGCGCGCGAATCGCGTCGCGCACGCGCGGGTCGGACGCGAGCGCTTGATCGCTGAACCAGTCGCCGACGAGCGACGCGAAGTCGTTCACGATCGCGCCTCGCCGGCCGTCGGGCGCGAGGTCGAGGAGGACGTCGGCGACGCGCGTGCCCCGGTGCGCGGTGGCGACCGTCGTGACCGACGCGACCGACGAGACCGCGGCCCCGGTGTCGGCGGCGAGGCCTGCCGGGCTCGTGAGGTAGCGGCAGTCGAGGCCGCCGAGCGAGTGGCACACGAGGTTCACCTTCGGCGCGCCGGTGAGGCGACGCACCTGGGCGATCCGCTGCAGCAGCAGCGGCGCGCGCACCTGGGGCGTCTCGTACGCGGGCAACGTCGCGAGGAAGACCGCGTGGCCGGCGTCGGTCATCGCCTTGACGATCCGGGGGCTATAGCGAAAGAGCGGCGACGAATCGATCCCGTTCACGAGGAGGATCGGGAATTTCGTCGCGCCGGGCGTGGGCGCGGGGGTCGTCGCGCGGACGCAGCCGACGTCCATGAGGCGGCACGTCGCGGAGCGCGGGTCGCCATCGATCGGGAGCGCGTCCTCGAGGAGCGCGCACGACGTGCTGACGGTCGCCGACGAGAGGCGGTCGATGTCCGTGTCGGTCATCGCGTGGCAGTCGAGGCGCTCGGCGACGTTTCCGACGCACGCGGCGAGCTGGTGCTTCACCTGCGCGCAGCGATCCTGCGCGGTGGACGGCGCGGCGCACGCGGCGTGGCCGGCGCCGGCGAGGAGCACGCCGAGGAGCGCGAGCGCGCGGCGCATCAGAGCCCCCTCGCGGCGAGGTCGCCCGCGAGCCACACGTAAAAGCGCGGCGCGTCGAAGCCGGTGACCCCGTCGCGCGTCGTGTGGCCGATCTGGCCGATGACGTCGTAGTGGTCCGCCGGGAGGCACCCGCGAAACTCGCCCCACTTCGCGCTCTCGATCGACACCATGCCGTCGGACGGGCTCGTGACGACGCGCCCGCGATCGTCGCGCGACGTGCTGGCGAAGGGCGACGTCACCCAGAGCGCGGGGTTCAGGACGTCGTTCGTGCCCTCGTGGCGCATGTACGAGGCCGCGCCGCGCGCGTCGACGCACCGCGCGCGTACGGCGCCGTCGGTCGCGGCCGAGGACTTGCCGAGCACGTGGCTCACGCCGGCCCACGATTGGTAGACGACGCCGGGCGCGTCGACGATGGTCTGGTTGAACGCCGAGAGCGCGTCGAGTGTGAGCCCGTTCAATGTCTCGGTCAGCGCCGCCGTCGCGGGGACGCCGGCCGGCGCGTTCGAGCCGACGAGCGCCTGGAGCACGTCCGCCGCCGCGCCGCTTTGCACGGCGGCGAGCGCGGCGTCGGCCACCCGCGTGCCGTGGTGCGGCGTCGAGACGGTCGTGATCGACGCGACGGCGTCGAGGACCGCGCGGTGGCCCGCTTCGTCGCCCCTCATGAGGCCGTTCGGGCTCACGAGGTAGCGGCAGTCGAGGCCGCCGACGGCGTAGCAAACGAGGTTCAGCTTGCCGCCGCTGCGGCCGCGGACAGACTGCAAGGACGCCCACAAATCCGCCGCGCGGTCGGGCGTCGTGGCCCACGGGAGCACCTGCACGTGGTGCGCGTCGACGCCCGCCGTGCGCAGGGTCGACATGACGCGCGGGTTCCAGTCGAAGGTCGGCGAGCCGTCGATGCCGCTGACGAGGACGACCGCGTGCTTCGGGTGGGCCGGCGCCGTGCTCGGGATCGGCGAGGCCGGGCACGACCAACCGGCGAGCGCGCAGACGCGCGGGTCGACGGCGTCGGCGTCGGCGCCGTCCTGGCCGACGCCCGCGCAGCCGCGCTCCTTCAGGCGCGCGAGGAGCGCCTGCTCGCTCGCGCCGTCGAGCCGCCCGCAGTCGACCTGCTCGGTCGTCGTAAAGCCGCACGCGCGGAGCTGGTCGCGGAGCTCCGTGCACGCGCTCTGGTCGGCTGCGCAGGCGGTGAGCGCGGCCGCGACGACGAGGAGCGCGGCCGCGTGGAGGGTCGGGCGCTTCATCGAAGGTCCTCCAGCATCACGTCGGCGGCCTTTTCGGCCAGCATGTACGTCGGCAGCGCGATGAACGTGCCGGGGATCTCCGGGAAGACCGACGCGTCGACGACGCGAAGCCCGCGCGTGCCGATGACGCGAAAGCGCGGGTCGACGACCGCCGCGGGATCGCTCGCCGGCCCCATCTTGTCGGTGCAGCACGCGTGGTGGCCCCACGTCTCCTTGCGAATCCACGCCGCGAGCGCCGCGTCGCTCGCGACCTCGGGGCCGGGCCACACCTCGCGCAGCGCGTCGTTCGGCAGGTTCGCGCGCGCCTGATCCTGGATGCGACGAACGAGCTTCACGCCCTCGACCAGCGCGAGGAGATCGGGATCGTGGAGCGGGTCCTGCTCGTCGAAATAGTTGAACGCGATCTCGGGGCGCCGGAACGGGCTCGCGTCGGCGAGGCGCACGGTGCCGTCGGTGTTCTTCGTGTGCGCCTTCAAGAGGAGCCAGGTGAAGCGATTCTTCGCGGCGGCGGCGTCTCTCGAATAGCCCGGGTAGTAGCCGCGCGCGTCGGTCGGGGCCGCGAAAATCTGCAGGTCCGAGAGCGGCTGCGACGCGGACGAGCG
>JAYVXL010000019.1:0-9229 GCA_043785185.1 Myxococcales bacterium | reverse complement strand
GGTGAGCAGGTACATCGTCATGTGGATGCTCGTCCTCGCCGCGGCGATGGCGCTGAGGAGGGCCTGCCCGCTGTCCGAGGGCTCGACGATGATCTTGACGGCGGACGTGTACTGGATCGTCGGCCCGCCGGACGACCCGGACGAACCGCTCGCGCCCGACGAACCGCTCGCGCCGCTCGTCCCCGACGAGGACGCCCCCGAGCTGCCCCCGCCGCTCGAGGACGAGGACGAGGACGTCGCGTCGGGTGTGGAGCCGCTGCACGCCGCGAGCGCGACGAGGAGGGCGGAGGTTGCGGCGGCGAACGAACGGGCGAACATTTGCGGCAAGTTGACCTCGGAGGCGGCATTCTTAGCACGTGACCGCCGATCCGCCCGCCCTACCCGAGAACGCCGTCGAGAAGCGTCTGTCGCCGCGATTTGCGGCCGATTTGGAGGCGCGCCGCATGTTCCGGGCGGAGGCGGAGATCCTCGCGGCGCTCGCCGGGCGCGGCGCGCCGCGTCTGCTTCGGTCGGGGGAAGACGGCGCAGGGCCCTGGCTGTGGATGGAGCGCGTCGCTTGGCCCGTTCTTGGCACACGTTTGCACACGCGGCCCAGCCCGGCATGGGTCGCGCGCGCGTGCGGGTCGGCCTTCGAGGCCCTCGCGGCGGTCCACGAGGCGCGCGACGAGGGGGGGCTCCCGCTGTCGATTCTGCACGCCGACCTGAGCCCCGCCAACGTGGCGGTCGCGGACGACGGGCAGGCAGCCGCCCTCCTCGACTTCGGGTTGGCGGTCGGGCGAAGGTGGTCGCGCGCCGGCGGGGGCGAGTTTCGCGGGAGCATCCTCTACGCTGCGCCGGAGGTGGCGCGCGCCGGGTCGTTCGACGCGCGCGCCGATCTGCACGCGCTCGCGGCGTCGCTCCTCCACGTCGCGTCGGGCGAGGCGCCGCGCGCGGCGGCGGGGCTGGCCGCCGCGATCGCCGAGGCCGCCGAGGTGCCGCTCGGGGTTTGGGCCGCGCGCGCGGCGCAAGCGCTGCCCGAGGCCGCCCGCGCGGCGCTCGTGCGCTGCGTCGCCTTCGACCCGGCCGAGCGCCCCGCCACCGCCCGCGACGTGGCCCGCGCCGCCGGCCGATGAGCGTGTGGTAAGACTCCCGGAGATGAGCTCCACAGGCGATCGCGCGCACGTCGACACCCTCTGCATCCACGCCGGCCAAGCCGCCGACCCGATCCACGGCGCCGTGATGACGCCGATCGTGCTCTCCAGCACCTTCGCGCAGGACGGACCGGGCGTGCACAAGGGCTTCGACTACTCCCGCGCCGGCAACCCCACGCGCGACGCGCTCGAGGGCTGCTACGCGGCGATCGAGGGCGGCAAGCACGCGGTCGCCTTCGGCAGCGGCTGCGCGGCGACGACGGCGGCGCTCCTCCTCCTCAAGAGCGGCGACCACGTCCTCGTCGGCGACGACGTGTACGGCGGCACGTTTCGCATCTTCGACAAGGTGATGAAGCAGTTCGGCGTCGAGGCGACGTTCCTCGACATGAGCGATCCGGCCAAGGTCCAGGCCGCGCTCAGGCCGAGCACCAAGCTCGTGTGGATGGAGACGCCGAGCAACCCGATGCT
Source organism: Myxococcales bacterium (assembly GCA_043785185.1). Lineage (GTDB taxonomy): Bacteria > Myxococcota_A > Polyangia > Polyangiales > Polyangiaceae > JANYHK01. Next base: position 7,631 of record JAYVXL010000019.1, on the reverse strand, counting down.
CAAGATCTTCGACATCGCACAGATCGCCGAGATCGCGCGCAAGCACGGGGCGTGGCTCGCGGTCGACAACACGTTCGCGACGCCGATCCTCCAGCAGCCGCTCGCGCTCGGCGCCTCGATGGTGGTCCACTCCGTCACGAAGTACCTGAACGGCCACTCCGACGTCGTCGGCGGGGCCATCATGACGTCCGACGACACCCTCGGCGAGCGCTTGCACTTCGTCCAGAAGGCGGTCGGCGCCGTTCCGAGCCCGTTCGACTGCTACTTGGTGCTGCGCGGCCTCAAGACGCTCGCCGTCCGCATGGCGCGCCACGTCCAGTCTGCGCAATCGATCGCGGGCTGGCTCGAGGGGCACGCGCAGGTCGAGCGCGTCTTTTACCCGGGCCTCGCGTCGCACAAGGGGCACGGCCTGGCGCAGCGCCAGATGAAGGGGCCGGGCGGCATGATCAGCTTCGAGCTGAAGGGCGGCCTCGGCGCGTCGACGGCGTTCCTCAAGGCCCTCCGCATTTTCGCGTGCGCCGAGAGCCTGGGCGGCGTCGAGTCGCTCGCGGAGCACCCGGCGATCATGACGCACGCGAGCCTCCCCGCCGAGGCGCGCCGCGCCCTGGGCATCGGCGACGGTCTCGTTCGCCTGTCGGTCGGCATCGAGGATCTCTCCGACCTGAAGGGCGATCTCGACCGAGGTTTCGCGGCCGCAAAGAACGCGTGATATCGTTGAACGAGGAGGCCTTGATGACCCCGAGCCGCATCTTCCTTTCGACGCTTGCTGCTGTCGCCTTCTCTTCCACGGCGGTGCTCTCTCTGCCGGGTTGCGGCTCCAAGTCCAACCCCGTCTCCCACGTGGCGCTCCAGTCCACGCTCGGCAACAGCCCCGATCACCCGCAGGCGCAGTGCCAGCTCGGCTCGCAAGGGCCCTGGCTCAACGTCGGCGTGGTCGGCTCGAGCAAGATCCCGGGCAGCAACAGCACGATCGTCAACGACGGCGACGTGTGGGCCGGGCAGACCGTCCACATCACCGCGTGCAGCGTGCTGCAGAGCGGCGCCAACTACGAGGTGCACGTCTCGGTGACGCAGGACGGCACCGGCAGCTTCACCGTCAACACGGTGAACACGCCGGTCTCGGCGCCCGGTCCGGTGAGCGGCATCCAGGTGATCTTCGCGCGCGGCGACACGGGCACGTTCCGGCAGAACGACTGCACGCTTTCCTTCCCGCGCGACGAGATGGGCGTGAAGGGCGGCGCCATCTGGGCGCAGGTCGACTGCCCGAACGTCGTCTTCGGCAGCCAGAACCGAACGTGCGCGGCGTCGGCGGAGTTCCGCTTCGAGAACTGCGACGGCGCGCCGTAAGCGGCGCGGGGCGGCTCAGTCCAGGTCGCGCTCGTTCTCCGGCGCCATCGCGCCGAGCATCGCCTTGACCTCGGTGGCGATCTCGAACTCCGGCCGCGCGTCGAGGAAGGCCGCGAAGTACTTGCGCGCCGCCGCGTTGTCGCCGCGCGCGAAGTACGCCATGCCCACGGCGTAGAGCGCGTCGGCGTCGCCGGGGGCCTGGCTTAGCGCCTGCGTGCCCTCTTTGATGGCGTCGCGGTGCTCGCCGAGCTGCCGCAGCACGTGCGACAGCGCCACGCGCGCGCCGAGGTGCTCGGGGGCGCGCACCAAGCACGCGCGGTACGCGTCGCGCGACGCCTCGAGCTCGCCCGTCTCGAAGAGCCCGATGCCCATGAAGAAGAACGCGTACGCGTTCTTCGGGTCGGCCTTCACGACGTCGCGGAGGAACATCAGCGCCTCGCGGAAGCGCTCCTCGTGGAGCATCTCGGCGGCCTCTTCCACGGCGTCCCAGTGCGCGTGGTCCTTCGCGTCCTCGGGGGGTGCGTACTTCGTCATCGTCCGGCGTACTCTTACCATATGCCGCGCGGCCGCCGGGAGGACCGGCTCCACCTCTTTTGCTGCGCGGCGCTCGCCCTCGCGGTCGGCGCCGCGTTCTGGGGGCCGGCGCTCGCGGCGACCGGCGGCGACTGGCCGGCGCCGCTCGACGACGTGTTCATCCACTACGACTTCGCGCGCGCGACGGCCGCGGGCCACCCGTTCGAGTGGATCGCCGGTCAGGGGTTTTCGTCGGGTGAGACGTCGCCGCTCTACCCGTTCGTCCTCGCGGCGGGGTACCTCGTCGGGTTTCGGGGCCTGTGGCTCGGCGCGTGGGCGGCGCTCGTCGCGCTCGCGTCGCTGGTGACGCTCATGCGCGCCGTGCGCGCCCTGGTGGCCCCGGGGCCGGCGTGGGTCGGGTGGCTCGGGAGCGCGCTCGTGCTCGCGGTGGGGACGCTCGACTGGGCGTGGTTCAGCGGGATGGAGGTCGCGCTCTTCGGCGGCCTGCTCGGGCGCGCGCTCCTCGCCGCGCGGCGCGCGCGCGAGGCGCCCGCGTGGACGCGCGCGCGCGCGCAGTGGGTGTTCGGCGCCTGGGGCGCGGCGCTCGTGCTGACGCGGCCGGAGGCGGTCGTGCTCGTCGCGGCGTTCGGCGTGATCGTCGCGCGGCGCGCCGGTTCGCGGTCGGGCGCGGCGGCCCTCGCGCGCGCGGCGCTGCCCGGCGCGCTCGCGACCGCGGCCGTCCTCGCGCTCAACAAATGGAAGACCGGCGACGCGATGAGCGCCGGCGCCGTCCTGAAGCTCCTGTCGCGAAACCCCTACCTCTCCGACGTGGACCGCGCGCGAGAGCTCGCCCTGAACCTCGCGAGCTTCCACCTCCGCGTCATCGAGACGGAGCTCGCCGCGTGGCCGCCGCTCTGGCCGCTCCTCCCGCTGCTCGGCGCGGCGGGCCTCGCGTCGCGCCGGACGCGCGGCATGTCGCTCGCGTGCCTCTCGAGCGCCGCGCTGTGGACGCTGCTCGTGTCGTGGAACGGCGCCGCGCGGTACCAGAACTTCCGCTACTACGCGCCGGCGCTGGCGCTCCTCGTCGTCGCGGCGGCGCTCGGCCTCGCGGCGATCGCAGAGGTGCGGCGCGCCCGGCCGCTCGCGGCGGCCGCCGGCGCGGTCGCGGTGCTGCTCGCCGCGCCAAAGGTGCGCGCGCAGGCGGACCACTTCCGCCGCGCCTCGACGAACGTGCACGCGCAACAGGTCGAGGTCGGCCGGCGGCTCGCGCGCGACGCGCCCGCGGGCGCGATCGTCCTCGTGGGCGACGCCGGCGCGATCCCGTACGTGTCGGGGCGCTCTGCGATCGACGCGCTCGGCCTCGGCGGATTCCACGCCGTCCCCTTCGCGCGCGCGGCCACCCACGGAGAAGCGTCGACCGTCGAGCTCGTGCAACGCTTGCCGGCGGCCGACCGGCCGACGCTGCTCGCGCTCTACCCGAACTGGTTCGGCGCGATCACTTCGCGCTTCGGACGCGAGGTCGGGCGCGTCACGATTGAGGACAACGTGATCTGCGGCGGCCCCACCAAGGTCATCTACGCCGCCGACTGGCGCCCGCTCGACGCCCCCGACCTCCCGCCGGACGGCGTGGTCGACGAGCTCGACACCGCCGACGTCGTGAGCGAAGAGGCGCACGCCTACGCGTCACCGGCCCCCGACGGCGGCTGGACGGTGCTCGACGTGCGCGCCGGCGTCTTCGACGGGGGCCGCATCCTGCCGGCGGGCCGCGCGGAGCGGTTCATCGCGCTCCGCGGCGCGCGCCCGGCGACGCTCTTCGTACGGGTCGAAGACCCGCGCTCACGCCTGACGGTGGAGATCGCGCGCGCCGGGCTCGCCTCGCGGACGGCGCGCGCCGAGGGGGAGGCCAGCGTTGCCGCGCCGGGCGGCTGGCCGCTCCTTCGCTTCGCGCTCGAAGGCGGCGTCGACGCCGGGGACACGGTGACGCTCCGCGCCGACGGCGCCGAGGTGCGCGAGTTTCACGTCTGGCTGTCGGGCGCGCCCGGCGAAGCGGCGTCGCGCCCCCGCGCGCGCGGCGAGTAACCGAACGCGACGCGCACCTCATCGGCGATCCGCGTCGGGCGCCCGGTGCGGCCGTCGACGAAGCCCCACGTCGTGAGCGAGCGCACGCAGACCTCTCCGCCGCGCGAGATCTCCGTCATGCGCTCGCACTTGGCGGCCATGACGTTGGAGATCCACGTACGCACCTCGAGGGCGTCACCGCGTAAGAGCGGACGCAGGTAGTCGATCTCGTTCCTGCGGATGACGAAGACCGCGCCGACGCGCGCGTACGCCTCGAAGCCCATGCCGACGGACTCCGAATGCGCGACGGCGACGTCCTGAATCCACCTTACAATCGCAATGTTGCTCGCGTGGCCGAGCATGTCGATGTCCTCGTCGAGAACGGCGCGCGCGAGGGTGTAGGGAATGATGTAGGGAACGGGGTGCATCGTGAGCCGCATTCCTATGCCGAAAATTCGCGCGCTTTGCACGAAAGATGCACTCATCGGGTGCCGATGCCGAGCCTGCCCAAGCTGCGCGCACTGACGAGCCACGCGAGCCGCGGTCGCATTTGGGGAATGGAGACGATCTCGACGTTGCGCCAGGCGGTGCTCTGGCCGCGCGATCTCGCGCCCGTCGTGCCCGCGGCGCGCGACGGCGAGGACGTCATCGTGCTCATCCACGGCTTCTTCGCGAGCGCCGGCGCGTTCCGGCCGATGCGCGCCCGGCTCGAGCGCGAGACCGGCGCGCGCGTGGCGTCGTTCACGCACGCCCCCGGGCAGAGCGTCCGTACGATCGCGCGCACGCTCGCGCAGGTCGTCGACCGCGTCCCGCGCGCGGCGCGGGTGCACCTCGTGGGGCACAGCCTCGGCGGCATCGTCGCGCGCTGGTACGTCCAAGAGCTCGGCGGACACGCGCGCGTGACGCAGACCATCTCGCTGGCGAGCCCGTTCGGCGGCGCGCCGCTCGCGCGCAAGCTTCCCTATTTCGTCGGGCGCGACCTGCACGGGGAGAGCGCGACGCTCGCGCGCCTCCGCCACGGCCCGCACGCCTCGCGCGTCCCGCACACGTCGATCATCGCGGGCGACGATCACCTCGTCGTACCCGAGGCGAGCGGCGCGTTCCACCACGGCGAGGTCGTCGTGCTCGCCGGGCGCAGCCACAACTCGCTCCTGTTCGATCGCGACGTCGTCCGCATCGTGGCCGCGCAGGTCGCCGCGCGGCGCGGCAGCCCCCTCGCCAAAACGGGTTAGTCCGTGGTACGTCGCTGACTGTGCGACGCCTTTTTTTCCCCGCGGCTCCAGCGCTAGCCCTAGGCCTCCTCACCGCCGCGGCCCCCGCGCGCGCCGACGTCGCCAGCTGGCTCGCGCTCGGCGGCGGCTACGGCTTCGAGAAGAACGCGGTCTCCACCACGCGCGACCGCGCGAGCGCGTTCACCGGGACCGTCGGCGTGGGGAGCACACCGCTGAACCGCTTCGTCGTGGGCGGCGTCTTCCGCGTGCTCACTCACTTCACGTTGGGGACGGACATCAGCGTGAGCCCGCGCTTCGCGACGGGCGGCTTCGCGCGCGGCGATTGGGGCGTGGCGCTCGACGTCGGCGTGGTCGGCCGCTTCTGGGGGCAAGGCGACTACGGCCGGATGCCGGTGCAGGCGGTCCTCACCGGCGGCGCGCCGTGGGGCGTTCAGCTCGGGCTCGGCGCGGAGGTCTCGAGCCTCACCGGTCCACCGTCGGCGCAGGGGTTCTTCGCGGTGCTCGAGCTCGATCTGCTGCGCCTGACGGTGGATCGTCAGGGCCCGACGGAGGCGTGGTGGAAGAACCCGTCGCCGGCCGGCGGGCACATCACGGCTCCTTGACAGCAGCAGGCGGCGTCACTCTTGTCGCGTCGCTGACAAAAAGCCGACGACGCGCCCCGCGCAAAGAGCGCGAGGCGCGTCGTCGGTGCAGCGCATCCCCCTCGCCTACGGCTTGGGCGACGGCGGCGCGTCCTTCGGGATGTCCTTCTTCGGAGTCGGCGCCGCGCCCGCGGGAACCGGCTTCGTCGCAGGCGGCGCAGCCTCGGTACCACCCCCGGGCTTCTTCACTTCCTCGTGCGTCGTCGGCTCTTGCGACTCGATGTGGAACTCGACGCGGCGATTGATCGCGCGGCCGACGTCGGTGTCGTTCGGTGCGATCGGGTGGTCCTTGCCCATGCCCTTCGCTTCGACGCGCGACTTGTCGATGCCGTGCGCGACGAGCCACGCGGCGACGGCCTGCGCGCGCTGCTGCGACAGCACCTGATTGAACGCCGCCGCTCCGACGCCGTCGGTGTGGCCCTCGATGCGGACGTGCTTGATCTCCGAGTGATCGGTCATCACCTTTGCGACCTCGGTGAGGAGCGAGTCGCTCTCCTTCTTGATCACGGCCTTGTTGAAGTCGAACTTCGGCTGCTCCAGGATCTGGATTTGCGCGTTCTTGATGAAGACGCGCGGGCAGCCGCTCGTCTTCGGGTCGTCGCTCTTGGGGCCCGGCGTGTCGGGGCAGGCGTCGACTTCGTTGGGGATGCCGTCCTTGTCGCGATCGGGATCGGGCGGGCAACCGTTGGTCTTCGGATCGTCGGTCTTGATGCCCGGCACGTCGGGGCACGCGTCCTCGACGTCGATGATGCCGTCCTTGTCACGATCGCTCGGGCAGCCGTTGGTCTTCGGATCGTCCGTGCGGACGCCGGCGACATCGGGGCACGCGTCCTCGGAGTCGATGATGCCGTCGCCGTCCCGATCGGGCGGAGGCGGCGGAGGCGGCGGAGGCGGCGGAGCGGGCGGAGGCGGCGGAGGCGGCGGAGCCTCGATGCCCGGCGCGTACTCGAGCGAGGCGAGGCCGCGGAACACCGCGGTGCCTGCCGTGGGGGAGAGGCCCGGTCCGGCGCCGAGTCCCATGCGGAAATCGCCGGCGGTGTAGTGCATACCGAAGAGGAGCGCGAGCGGCGTCGAGCGCGTCGCGAAGATCGCGTCGGCGTTGGCGATGACGGTGCTGCCCCAGATCTCCGGGCCGAGGACGAGCTTCTTGTCGGCGACGCGCACGCCGGCGGCGGCGCCGAACGTGAGCTCGCTGCCCGTGGGGTGGCTCACGAAGGCGTGGTTGTTCGCGCGGTAGACGACGCCGACCGTCGCGGAGTAGACGAAGGCGTCGATGTCGCCTGCGGCCGCGACCTGCGGACCGACGCGCACGGCGTCGTCGCCGAGGTAGCTCGCCGCGTCGCCGGTGGGGAGCCACACGCGGCCCCCGAGCGCGAGCGTGAAGGCATCCCCATACTCGCCGACGAGCCGGAGATCCGCGCCGAGGCGCACATCGCCGACGCCGCCGCCGGTCGCGCCCACGACGCGCTGCCCCGCGACGACGCCGCCGCTCAGCGAGCCGTCCTGCGTCATGAGGAGCGGGAGGCTGACGCCGATGCGAAGGCGGGAGCCCAAGACGATCGAGCCGCCGACGTGCAAAAAGAGCTGGTCGGTGATGATGCTCGTGTTCTCGGAGCCGTCGCGGTTGACGAGCACGTACGGCTTGTACCCGTAGTCGAGCACCATCCCGAGCGCGGGGCGGAGGTTGCCGCGGAGGTCGAGCGTGTCATTGGCGAACCACTCGCTGCCCCTCTCGGACGGCTCGAAGCGGTTCAGCGCGAAGCCCGGCGCGGTTTGCGCGCGCGCGCTCCCCTCCGAGGCGACGAGCGCCGCGCCGGCCGCGGCGGCTGCAGTGCAGAGG
>JAYVXL010000018.1:0-2834 GCA_043785185.1 Myxococcales bacterium | reverse complement strand
CCCCGCGGGAGCCGGCCCACAGCTGCGTCCCGATCATGAGGAGCACGACCGCCGACGCGAACGCCCGCGACGTCATCGCCCGCGGCGACACCACGATGCCGAGCGCCACGCACGCGCCGATCACCATGTACCCCGAGAGGTGGTTCGAATTGAGCAGCGGCCCGATGTGCTTCGGCAAGAACGCGTACGTGTTGACGGGTTGGTAGAGCCCGAAGACCTTCGTGGCGCCGAACGCGGGGTGCAAGAGCGCCGTCATGGCGACCGTCGCCGCCGAGAGGACGAGCGTGCGCTCGAGAAAGATGCTGCCCTCGCGCCGTCGGGCGACGCGGAGCGCGGTGAGGAACGCGAGCAGGTACGCAACGCCGCGCAGCACCTGCACGCGTGACGCATACGGATCGAGCGAGAGCGAGATCCACGCCGGCCCCGGCTCTTGGAGCGGGCGTAGCGCTCGGCTCCACACGTCGGCGTTGGCGGGGGCGAGCGCGGCGACGACGCCCGCCGGGAGCGGCATCGCCTGCAAGAGCGTCCAGCCGGTCAGGCCGACACACGTGAACAAGAGCACCGTCGCCGCCGGACGGGCGCGGAACGGCTCGGCGCCGTACCACCCGAGGTACGTGGCGACCGCCAGCGCGACGACCACGACCGACAGCACCGTCGTGTGCAGCGATCCGAGCGCCAGTGCGCTACCCACCACGACGACGGCGAGCAGCCACCGCGAGGCGACTTGCCGGGGCGTATCGGGCGCGGTGATGGAGGGGGGCGCGTCGTTCATCGGTCGTTCGTTGCGCCAGGGCGGCTCAGGGTTCGACATCCCCTCGCCCGCCCCCGCAGCGAGGACCTATCAGAACCCGACCACCACCGCCACGTACCCCCCGAACACCGGCGTAAGCGAGAACGAGAACCCCGGCGGCGCGTCGTTCAAGAAGTACTTCGCGATACCCCCGTCGCCGGTGAACTCGAGGCCGAGGGCGTCGCCGAAGACGTGGCGGTAGCCGAGGCGCGCGCGGGGCATCACGTTGTTCAAGATCCCGCCGGTGTCCGACGCGCGGTAGCGCTCGTAGCCGAGGCCGACGCCGACGATGAGCGCGTCGCTCGTCCAGCGCGAGAGCGCGACGCGCGCCTCGTAGCCGAGGAAGAAGCCGGTGCCGGAGATGTTGTTGCTGTTGAAGCCGACGTAGCCGATCTCGCCGAGGATCGAGCTCACCTTGCCGAGTGAGTAGCGGACCGTGCCGCCGGCGACCTCGTTGACGCCGAGCTTTTGCTTGCCCTGCACGTCGCCGAGCTTCGACGTGACGTCGCCGGAGGATCGAATGCCCAGGTACGGCCCGAGCGCCCAACCGCCCGACTCGCGCAGCGGCGAGCCGGACGCGGCCGCCGCGAGCTTCTCGTCGCGCTCGTAATCGGCCTGACTGCCGCTCTTGCGGCCGCTGCCGCCCGAGCTCGCGTCTGCGCTGACGCCCTCGCCGTTCAGCGACACCGACGCGCTCGCCGAGGCGCCGTCCGAGTCGGGCTTGGCGCTCGGGTGGTCGGCGTGATCGCTCGTGCGGATGCTGAGGCCCTGCTGCTCCTCGAGCCGCATGAGGCGCTCGCGGATCTGGTCGGAGTCGGGCGCTTGCGGGCGGTCTTTGAGGTACGCGCGGTAGTCGTCGATGGCGGGGAAGACCTGCGCGAGCTGCTCGTGGCAGAGCCCGCGGTCGCGGTGGAGCGTCGGGTCGATGCTCGTCCGCAGCGCCATGTCGTACATATCGAGCGCGGCCTTGCAGTCGCCCGCGCGGGCTTTGTCGCGCGCGCGGTTGCCCATGCCGAACTCGTTCGCCTCGCGCGTGAGGATGAGCGGCTGCTGCTTATGGGGCCGCGCCGAAGACCCGGGAGCGGGCGCGGCCTGCGCGCCGGCGAGGCCGGCCGTGCACCAGAGCGTCGAGAGGGTCGAGAGACCGAGGAGGAGGCGCCCCGCGATGGACATACCCGAAGGGTACCGTCCCCGACGCGCAATGCCGAATTTCGAGCAGGAACGAACCCGCGGAGCGGCGCTACTGCTGCATCGGCGCAGAGGTGGGCGCCGGCTTCGGCGCCGGCTTCGGCGCAGCGCCCGTCACGGCCGCGGCGCCCTTCGCCGGGATTGCGCGGCCCGCGTCGCTCGCGGCGCCGCCGTCGCCTGCCCCGGCGTCGCCCGCGACCATGCCCGGCACGACCCACGTGACCTTGCCGAAGCGCGAGGACTTATGGAAGTTCCCCTGCCCCAGGATCGGCGACCACGCGACGCCGCTGTTCTGCTTCATCGCGTAGAAGTTCATGCGCCACGTGTCGCCCGGCTTCGGCGGGTGGTTCGCCGCCTTGCCGAAGGCCGCCCACGGGATCGCGGCCTCGACGGTGTAGCCCTCGTCCTTGTCCTCGGGCTTGTCGATCGTGCCCTTCACCACCACGGCCGTCTTCATCTTCGGGTCCCAGTCCTCGTGCCCGAACGGCCCGTTCGGCTCGGTCTTCGGCGTGTTGTAGCCGTCGTACTGGGTGTGAAACTGCTTATTTTGCGGGCTAATCTGCAGCTCGTAGTAGTCCTTGTTGTCGCCGTCGCCGTCGGGGTCGACCATGATCTCGACGGTGTCCTTGGTCCAGAGCTTCGGCTGACCGGTCACGGTCCAGAAGTTCTCCTGGGACTTGTCGGTGAAGAAGCCGACGACGTCGGGATCCTGCACGTCGAACGCGACGTAGAGGTTCGCGTCGTCCCACGCCAGCTTCGCGGCGCCGCTGACGGGGAAGCTCGGCTTGCCGCCGCTCCCCACATCAACGAAAGGGCCGGTGCCTGCTGCTGCCCCCCATGCCTTTTCGTCGAGCTT
>JAYVXL010000017.1:0-9258 GCA_043785185.1 Myxococcales bacterium | reverse complement strand
CGCGCGCGCGCAGACGCTCGACATCGGCCGAGAGGCGGCGTTCCTGTCTACGTACGTCGAAATCCTGGGCGACCAGCGCTTCCGCGAGCGCGCGATGGGGCTCGTCAGCGAGGGCGGCGGCGTCGCGCAGGCGCTCGGCCGCGTCGCCCGCGAAGTGACGCGCACGGCGGCGTCGATCACGCGCGACGCGTTCCTCGAGGAGCGCGCGCGCGACGTCGAGGATCTGTGCGACGCCCTCACGATGCTCGCCGCTTCGGACAAGCGCGCCGAGTTGCCGCAGAAGGCTCTCCTGGTCGGTGACGGGCTCAGCGTCTTCGATCTGCTCATCTCGGCGCGCGCGCATCCGGTCGGCGTAGCGCTCAGCGATCGCGCGACAGGCCCGCGCACGAGCACGCTCCTCAAGCTCCTCGCCGTGCCCTCGATCGTCGGCGTACAGGGCCTCTTTCGGTGGGCCGCCGACGGCGACATCGCGCTCCTCGACGCCGACCACGGACTCCTCGTGATCAACCCGTCCAAGAGCGAAATCTCGAGCATTCGCGAGTACAAGAAGGCTCGAAGCGGCGCGCTCAGCGAAGAAGAATGAGCGCGCCGCCCAAGCCCATGCGCGGACGGCGTGTCTCTCGAGGGTGCTCCCCGTGACCGCCCAAAAAGCCCCGACGACCCCGCCAGCCCCGGAGCTCTCCGATCTCGTCGACGAGCAGGACGGCGAGCGCATCTCGATCACCGACGTGAACGGGACCGTGGCGCGCTTCGAGATGGCCTACACGCCTGCCATCGGCGAGCGCATCTTCTTCGGACCGCCGACGAGCGCAAGAGTGCCGGGCTTCGTGTTCCTCGCGTTCGCGCTCGTGCTCGTGGCGCTCGAGGTGGCGGCGTACTCGGGCTCGAGCAACTCGCGCCTGTACGTGTGGCTCGTCGAAGGCGACCGCGGGCGGCCGCTGCCGTCGATGGTGCTCGCCATCATCGTGCTCGTGAGCGCGCTCGGCACCGTCGTCCGCGCGCACCTGCGCGGCGTCGTGATCCGGGCCGAAGGGCTGGAGGCGCGCTACCTCGTGGCGCTCGCCTTTCCACGCGTGCGGACGTGGGCGTGGGCGCAGGTCCACCGCGTCGTCGTGGACGAGCGGAGCGTGATGCTCGAGCTCTGGGACGGCACGTACGAGAAGCTGCCGCCCGTCGCCGACCCGGCGAAGATGCAGGGCACGCTCGTCTCGGTGTGCGCCGGGCGGAAGATTCCGGTCACTCGTCTGGACGCCGCGCGCGCCGCGTAGCCTCGCCTCGCCCGCCGCGCTCGCCTCGCGTGCGCGACCGTCAGCGCGCGGCGAACTCGGCGCGGACGGCCTCGCGCAGCGGCGCCGACGCGAGCAGCTCGATCGCGGTCTTCGCGAGGGCGCGCGCCGCGGCGAGCGCCGTCGACGTGCCGGCTTCGCTGCCGGCGGCGGCCGCGAAGCGGTGCTCGTGGCAGAGCGCCTCCCCTTCCCCGACGATGCCGAGGTACGGGTGAATCGACGGCACGGCGTGCGAGACGTCGCCCATGTCCGTGCTGCCGGCGCCGACGCGCGCGTCGGTCTCGCGCGCCTTGCGGCCGCCCGCGGCGAGGTGCTCGCCGAAGACGCGCGCCATCGCCATGTTGTTGCGCATGTCCTTGTAGCCCTGGCGCTCGGTCACGGCGACCTCGACGCCGCTCGCCATCGCGGCGCCCTTCGCGCAGCGCAGCACGATGTCGCGGACGCGCGCGAGCTCCGCGGTGTCGCGCGCGCGGACGCTGATTTCGCAGGCCGCGCGCTCGGGGATGATGTTGACGGCCTGCCCGCCGTTGGTCACGTAGCCGTGCACGCGCACACCGTCCTTGAAGTGGACGCGCTGCCCGTCGACGAGGCGGAACGTGTCCATGCACGCCGTGAGCGCGCTCGCGCCGATGTGCGGCGCCGCGGCCGCGTGCGACGGCGTGCCCTTGTATTCGAAGATGAGCCACGTGTTCGCGAGCGCCGGGTGCGCGAGGATGTCGCGATCGAAGGGGTGGAACATCATCGCCGCGTCGAGGCCATCGAACGCGCCCGCCTCGAGGAGCTTCACCTTGCCGCCGCCGCCCTCTTCGGCCGGCGTGCCGAGGAGCACGACCTCCCCGCCGACCTTCTCGGCGACGCGCGCCGCGGCGAGGAACGCGCCGACGCCGCCCGTCGCGATCAGGTTGTGTCCGCACGCGTGCCCGATCTCGGGCAAAGCGTCGTACTCGGCGAGGATCGCGACGCGCGGGCCGCCGGCCTTTCCTGCGCGCGCGCGGAACGACGTCGCCATTCCGCCGAGCCCTCTTTCGACGGCGATTTTCCGCGACGCGACGAGTTCGCAGATCCACCCGGCGGCCTTCGTCTCCTCGAACCGGAGCTCGGGGTTCGCGTGGATGTTCTTCGAGAGGGCGGCGAGATCCTTGGCGTCGGCGGCGACCGCCTCGTCGATGGCGGTGGCGAGCTCTTGCGACAGGGTCATCGCTACACCATCGGCCAAGCGCACCGCCTCGTCAACGCCGCCTGGTGCTAGGCTCTCCCGCGATGGCTTCGCGTCTCGAGCGCGCCGCGCGCGTGCCCCTCGTCCTCGGCCTCGCCGGCTTGCTCGTCGCGTGCCCTGACCGCGCGCCGGCCTCGGCCTCGCCCGACATGACCGCGCCTCCGGCCCTTGCCGCGACGACGGGCCCGACCGCGACGCCAAGCGCGACGACCGCGACGACCGCGCCGACCGCGACGTTCGCGGCCGAGCGCGTCTGGCATGAGGCGCAGGCGATGGGCACGCACCTCGGGTTCGCCGCCTACACGACGCCGCACGTCGACGCGGCGCAGGCGAAGAAGCTCTGCGAGGACGCCGTCGGCGAGATCAAGCGCATCGAAGCGCTGATGACGACGTGGCGCCCCGACAGCGAGGTGTCGCGCGTCAACGCCGCCGCCGGCAAGTCCCCGGTGAAGGTCGGCGCCGAGACCTTCGCCGTCATCAAAGAGGCGCTCCACACGAGCGAGATCAGCGAGGGGACGTTCGACATCACCTTCGAGGTGCTCCACGGCCTGTGGAAGTTCGACGAGGACCTCGACCCCCACCCGCCGACCGACGCGCAAATCAAGGCGAAGCTGAGCCTCCTCTCGTACAAGCACGTGAAGCTCGACGAGGCGGCGTCGACCGTCTTCCTCGACAAGGAGGGCGTGAAGATCTCCCTCGGCGGCATCGCCAAGGGCTACGCGGTCGACAAGGCGTCGAAGGTGCTCGAGGCCGGCGGCCTGTCGGCGTTCTTCGTCCAGGCCGGCGGCGATCTGTACACGCACGGCAAGAAGCCCGACGGCGGAGAGTGGCAAGCCGGCATCCGCGACCCGCGCGGCAAAGACGGCTCGTACTTCGCGATGCTGCCGGTCACCGACCACGCGTTCAGCACGGCCGGTGACTACGAGCGCAGCTACGTGCTCGAGGGCAAGCGCTACCACCACATCATCGATCCACGCACCGGCAAGCCCGCGACCGCGAGCCGCAGCGTCACGATCTGGGCGCCCACGGCGCTGCAAGCCGACGCGATCGACGACGCCGTCTTCATCCTCGGCCCCGAGAAGGGGCTCAAGCTGGTCGAGTCGCTCGACGGCGTCGCCGCGGTGATCATCGACGCGAAGAACAACCTCTACGTGAGCCAGCGCCTCTATGGGAAGCTGCGGGTCGTCGCGGTGCCGAGCGAGGGGCCCTAGGCCCGCCGCGCACGCGATCGCGGCTAGCGCCGGAGGAGGATGGCGCGCGCGGCGTCCTCGAGCTCGCGCGCGGTTCGCACTTCGAGGACCTGCGTGCAGCGCGGCGCGTAGCGGGCCATCGCGCTGTCGCCGGTGGAATACTCGGCGCGGCCCTCGGGGCAGAGCCAGAGGAGCGCGCGCGCGCGCTCGCGGATGCGATCGAGCACGTCGGCGGCGTCCTCGTGGTAATTCGTGCGCCCGTCGCCGAGGATGACGACGGTCGTGCGCCGGTCGATTTCGCGGAGGTGACGCGCTTCGAACGTGCGCAGCACGCGGCCGTAGTTCGAGTTGTCGGCGATGGAGACGACGCCGCCGCCGTACGCGATGCCGAGCGCGGCGGCGAGCGGCTCCTTCGCGAAGAGGTCGGTCGTCTCGCCGAGCTCGCTCACGAAGACGAACGTGCGCGTTCGCTCGAACAGCTCCTGCGCGCTGTAGGTGAGCTCCAGCGTGAAGCGCGCGACGGTGCGCACCGAGTCGCTCACGTCGCAAAGAAGCATGAGGCGCGCCTTGTCGCGGCGACGTTGCTTGCGCGCCGGAGCGAACGGGACGCCGAGGGTGCGGAGCGCGCGGCGCATCGTGCGGCGCAGGTCGAGCCGTCCTCGGCGCGCGCGGCGCGCCCGCACGCGCGCCCCGCCGCGCAACCGCAGGGCGAACGCGCGCACCGCCCGGCGCACCTCCTCGACCTCGGCGTCGGTCAGGGTCGCGAAGTCCTTGGTCTCGAGCGTGCGGCCCGCCGCCTGGGCCTCGAGCTCCTGCGCGCGGCGGGCGAACGTCGCGCGGACGTGCGCGCGCACCTCGTCGGCGGCGCGGTCGAGCTCGGCGCGGAGCGCGTCGGCGAGGGCGACGCCGCGCTCGCCGAGGGCGTCGGTCAGCGCGGCGCGGAGCGCGGCGAGGGCGTGGTAGCTCTTGGGGACGCCGAGCTGATCGAGCACGCGGTGGGTGTAGAAGCCGGCCTGCAGCTGCGTGCGCATGCCGTCGAGCGAGCGAACGACGCCGGCGAGCTGCAGGAGGCGGTCGAGCTCCGCGCCCCGATCGAGCAGCGCTGCGAACGCGCCGCCGCCGCTCTCACTGCTCGCGGCCATCGCGCCCAAGAGCTCGCGCAGCGCGCCGAGCTCGCCCTCCGCGAATCCCTGCTCCGCGAGCCGCTCCCACAGCGTCTTCTTGGTCGCGCCCTGCCCGAAGAACGCGTCGAACGCGGCGTCGTAGCGGCCGCGGTCTTTTGCGTCATGGACGCAGATGCTCGCGATCGCTTCGCGGACGGCCCAGCGGTCCTCGAGTCCCACCGCGGCGACGGCGCGCGCGACGTCGATCGCCTGGGACGTGGCGATGGTGAGTCCGGCGCGCCGGAGCGACCAAACGAGCTCGCCGAGGACACGGGTGATCGCGCGCGCGTCGGCCACGCGGCCATTCTACCGTGGAATCAGGGCGGCGCGGGCTCGGCGATGAGCGTCTTCACGAGCTGCTCGACCGCCGCGTCGCGCCCCGGGTCGAAGCCGATCGCGACGTCGCGGACGACCCCCCGCTTGTCGATGACGAAGAGCGTCGGCAGGCTCGAGATGCCGTACGCGCGCGACGTGTCCCCTTGCGCGTCCACTACGGTCGGGTACTTCATGTCCGTCCGCAGCGCGAAGGCCGCGGCCACTTCGGCCTCGTCGCCCGTGATGCCGACGACCGAAAGCCCCTGCGCGCCGAAGCGCGCCTGGAGCGACGAGAGGCGCGGCGCGACCAGCCGGCAAGGCCCGCACCACGTCGCCCAGAAGTCGAGCACGACGACGCGACCGCGCAGGTCGGCCATCGACTTGGGCGCTCCACCGACGGGCGCGACGTTCTTCCAAGGCGGCGCCGCGGCGCCGAGGTGATCCATGCGCAGCATCTCGTCGGGGGTCGGGCGCGGCTCGAGCATGACCCTCAGCGCGACGTCCTTGCCTTCGCGCTGCACGACGACCGGCACCGTGTCGCCCGCGGCGTGCGCCGCGACGACGCGCGACACGTCCACAGCGCGCGCGACGCCACCGCCGTCGACCTTGACGATGCGGTCCCCTTCCTTGACGCCCGCCTTTTCGGCCGGCGAGCTCCGCACGACGTGCCGGACGCCGACGCCCGACTTGCCGCCGGGCTCCATCGCGACGCCGAGCCACCCGGGACCGCTAGACCGGGGCGCATCCGCGGCGCCGGCCACGGACGCGGGGCCGGCCAGGAGGCAGGCGATCGCCAGGAACCTGTGCCATGCCAGTCGCATCCGATAGGAAGCGTAGCGCACAAAAGCATCGTGGCGCGCTCGGTCCCCCGAAGGGTCGATGCGCGCCACGCGGAAGCTCGAGAAATACGGGAAGCGTTAGAGCGTGAGAGCGTTAGCTAGAGCGAGAAGAAGAGCAGCGGAAGTCAGGCCAAGTGACGCCAAGCGAAGAGGACAAGTAAGGCAGGAAGCTCAAGGTCGAAAGAAAGGCCGAGATTTCCGAGAAGAGCGAGAAGTCCAAGCGAGTCGAACGTGCGAACCGACCCCGAAGGGAATGAGGGGTCGGGGCGAGAGCCGCAGCCCGCAGGCCCTCGCCATCGCGACCCCTAAAAGCACCACCCGTGCCAGCCAAGTCGCGTTCTGAATTTACGCAATTTCATGCATAAATTCATCCGCTTGAACCCAAGCCCATGGAAGGCCTCCGCGGTCGGCCGTGGGCGGCGCTGCGGCAGTCCGATCGCACTCACGGCCCGGCTCCGCAACCGTTGCGATGTAACCAAACGTGCTGAAATGGTCGCGATTGCAGAGCCGTCAAGGGCGGCGCCGCAAAGGTCGTTGACCTTCTCGGTGGCCCGAGTATGTTGCCGCGCGCTTCGCCCCTTTCGTTGGGGTGCGAGAGGCACGCGCCCGTAGCTCAGCTGGATAGAGCATTGGTCTACGGAACCAAGGGTCGGAAGTTCGAATCTTCCCGGGCGCGCAGAGTCTCTAAAGGCAGCCCCTCACGCCTCGAGAGTGGGGCAGACTTCGGCCCATCATGGACGATGCGTCGTGGATGGGGGCGGCGCTCGCCGAGGCGGACGCGGCCGCGGCGATGGGCGAGGTCCCGGTCGGCTGCGTGCTCGTCGACGCGACCGGCGCGCTCCTCGCCCGCGGGCACAACCTGCGCGAGTCCACCCAGGACCCGACCGCGCACGCGGAGATGCTCGCGATCCGCGGCGCCGCGGCGAAGCTCGGGAGCTTCCGCCTCGAGGGCGTCACGGCCTTCGTCACGCTGGAGCCGTGCCCAATGTGCGCGGGCGCGCTCGTGCACGCGCGCGTCGCGCGGGTCGTCTACGGCTGCGACGATCCGAAGGGCGGCGCCGTCGTGAGCCTGTACTCCGTCGGTGTCGACGGCAAGATGAACCACCGCTTTGCGCTCACCCGCGGCGTCCTCGCCGAAGAGGCCGCGGCGCGGCTGAAGGCGTTCTTCGCTCAGCTCCGCGCGCAAGGCCAAAAGTAGCTGGCGAGGCCTCGCGCCACGGCGCCTCAGTTGAGTTGCTGCCACTGCGATTCGTCGTCGCCCGTGACGTGGAGGCCGGACAAGGGCGCGCGAGGTGTGGGCGGCGGAGCGCCGCCGCGATGAAACACGATCGTCTGTGGGAGCGCCTCGGCGAGCTCCGCCTTCGTGATCTTCCCGGTGCGCTCCGCGATCTCCATCAGTTGGCGCACGTGCCTCATCCACGACTCGGGGACTTCGCCCTTCTCGTAGATGCGATAATTCTTGATAGGTGAGGGCATGATCGACGAAAGAAACAGACACTCTGCCAGGTTGAGCTCGTCGGGCTTTCGGCCAAAATAGTGGTCAGCAGCGCGCGTCACGCCGTAGATGTTGGGCCCGAACTCGATGATGTTCAAATACAGTTCCATCATGTCGTCTTTGCGAAAAATCTGCTCCAAATAATCCGTCAAGACGACCTCCTCTAGCTTCCGCGCGAGGGTTTTCTCGCGCAGGAGGAAGAGGTTCTTCGCCAGCTGCATCGTGATGGTGCTCGCGCCCCGCACGAACTTGCGGGCCTTCAAGTTCGAGACGATCGAGCTGCGGATGGCGGCGTGGTTGAATCCCTTGTGGTGCAGGAACGCGCCGTCCTCGGTCGTCAGCACGGCGACCTGCATGAACGGGCTGATGTGCTCGAGGTCCGTCCAGGCCGCGGTGCCGGGGCCCGTCTCCTCTTCTTCGATCTTGCCGTCGGGCGTGTAGACGTGATGGCTGAACGGCTGCGTGAAGCGGTCGCGCGACAGGAGGTTCGGGACCTCGACCATGCGGCACTCGTCGGCGATCGCGTAGTCGAGGGCGAGGTCGTCGAGCTTGCGGCTGTCGAACGCGAGCCGGCCACGCGCGCCGAACGTGCCGGCCATGCGCGCGCCGCGGACCGTCGGGAGCAGCGCGCTCGGTACGCTCTCGAGCAGGAGCTGGCAGGACGCGACGGGCACGTCGAACGCGAGGGACGCGGAGACGTGCTCCGGCGTCTCTTCGAGGGCCCCGCGTCCGTGCAGGTGGAGCGCGCCCATCTCGAGCTCGGCGTCGTCGATGCGGAGTTGCCCCTTGTCGTCGAGCAGGCCGCGCGCCGCCACGCCGAAGTCGAGCCCGCGCAGGGCGTCGGTGGCGAGCCTCGGCTGCTTCACGGAGAGGCCGCGCACCTTCACGTCGACGTCGAAGGTGAGCGCGTCGCCGGCCGCCGACACGACGAGGCGACCCTGGCCTGCGAGCGTCGCGCGCTCGACGTCGGTGACGCCCATCGCCCCGTTTTTCACGCCAAGGAGCGAGAGGGCCACCGGACCACCCGAGAGCTGGACGGCGACGTCACCGCCCGCGAGCGGTAGCGTGCCCTCGAGCGATAGGCGCGTCCCGGCAGGCGGCGCGCCGGGGGCGGGGACCGGCGTCGCTCCGACGGGCGCTGCCTCGCCCGTCGCGAAGGAGAGGCTGACCTCGTCGTGCGTGCGCGCGAGGCGGAACGGGCCGGGTCCGAGCGCGATCTTGTCGCCGCGAACACCCAGCGATAGCTCGAGTCCGTCGACCTCGACGAGCGCGCCTTCGGGGAGGCGCGCGGCCAGGAGCGCGGCGACGGCGGCGGCGCGTGCGCGCAGCGCGTGCAGGTCCGGCAGCGGCAGGAGCGGCGCCGCGTTCCCGTCGGGCGTGGGCGCGGCGGGCCTCGCCGGAGCGCCGCGGCGGCGCGACGGTAGCACGACCGGCAGCGGAGGCGGCGCGGGATCGAGCGGGCTCACCGTCGGCGCCGCGGCACCATCCGGCGCAAGCGCCACGTCGTACGCGAGCACCACGCGCGCGGCCTTCGCGCTCTCGAGCGCGCCCGATGCGGCGAGCTGCACGCTCAGCGTCGCGATCTCCGCGGTCACGTCGCCGTCCTTCAGCGCCGCGCCCTCGAGGCCGACGCGATACCCCGTGGCGGTCCGCTCGACGGCGACGCCTTGCGCCGCCAGCAACGGCGCCGCGCCCGGCGCGCTCGCCCATGTCACGGCAACTTCTTCCGCGCGCCACGGCGTGGAGGACGCCCC
>JAYVXL010000016.1:0-9283 GCA_043785185.1 Myxococcales bacterium | reverse complement strand
GCTTGTGCTCAACCTGTTTGACGGCCGCCGCGTTCCGGGCGGGCTTCTCGGGGGAGTGCTCCGTTCGTCCAAATGGTCAAGCTCCGTCGCACGGGGCTCCTCCCTTGGGCACCGGCGGGGGCCCGCGCAAAACGTGCCTTCATTTCGACGGTTGCAAGGTATCTACGCACACGATTAGACTCGGCGCGCCAATCGGCAACGACAGTTAGCCTGAGCGCGACGCGCGCACGCAGTCCTCGTCTGCGAATCGCGACGTGCAGTTTGTCTTCGAAAGGGGATCTCGAGATGCGTCACCGGAACCTTGCGGCCTTTGCGATCGTGGCTTCTCTAGCCGTCTCCTTCTCTGCGCTCGCGCAGCCGAAGGACGCGGGCGCACCGAAGCCCGGGAAGGACGCAGGCGCGGCCGCGACGACCGCCGCCGCGACGACGGCCGCCGCAGGCGGCGACGGAGGCGCAGGGCCGGCGCTGCCGATGCCGGTCGCCGGCGGCCCAACGACCCCGGGCGACAAGCCCGTCATGGACGGCCCCACGTACGCCGTCCGCCTGCGCGATCTCGAAGCGCGCGTCGACGAGCTGAAGGATCAGATTCGCCGCAGTCACACGCGCCTCGCGCTGCTCTCCGACACGATCCTGGGCGGCGGCGCCGCGGGGTCGCGCTCCGAGGTTCAGTTTCAGAACGAGATGTCGAGCGCGTTCCGGCTCACCAAGGCGCTCTTCGTGATCGACGGCACCGTTCAGTACAACCGGGCCGACGACACCGGCGCGCTGGCCGAGCAGAAGGAGATTCCGATCTTCAGCGGCTCCATCCCGCCGGGTGATCACACCGTGCAAGTGCTGCTCAACTTCCAGGGCAACGGCTACGGCGTCTTCACGTACCTCCGCGGCTACAAGTTCGAAGTGAAGTCGAGCCACTCGTTCACCGCGGTCGAGGGCAAGACGCTCACGCTCACGGCGACGGCGCTCGAGAAGGGCGGCGTCACGACGGCGCTCGAGCAGCGCCCGGCGATCGAGTGGCACGAGAAGGTGCAGGCGCTCGGCTCGGGCGGCGGTCCCGTCGCCCCGAGCGCGGCGCCTGGCGCTCCTTCTGGAGGCGCCGGCGCCGGGGCGAACGGCAACGTCTCGACGTCGCCCGGCGCGGCGAGCGGTTCGCTCTCGGTCGGTGGTGGGGGAGAGAAGAAGTGATGAAGCGGTCGCTTGCGCGCGCGACTCGAAGCGGTGCGGGCGCGCTCGTCTTCCTGCTGTCCCCGCACGCGTGGGGGAGCTCCGACGACGACGCGTCGCACGCGCAGCAAGAGGTCGCCACGGTCGACCGCGAGAGCGGCTCCGTGCAGGCCGCCATCCAGAAGGCGGCGGGCCAGAAGATGTCCGCCGAGCAGCGCCTCGCCAACGGCGAGATGCTCTACCGCACGAAGGACTACTCGCGCGCGGGCGTCGTCTTCAGCGAGATCATGGAGGAGTTCCCCGACACTCCGAACTACCCCGACGCGCTGTGGCTGCGCGGCGAGACGTACTACGCGACGAAGGAGTATCTGTCGGCGCGCCGCGACTACCGCGCCCTCGTCGATCGCGGCTCGGAGGCGCGCTTCTCGCCGTACTTCGGCAAGGCGCTCGCGCGCCTCGTCGACGTGAGCCTTCGCATCGGTGACATCAAGGGCCTCGACGAGGTCTTCGCGAAGCTGAACCAGGTCCCGCCGTCGCAGGTCGACGCCGGCCTCAACTACGCCAAGGGCAAGGCGTACTACGCGACCAAGGACTACGGCAACGCGATGAGCGCGCTCTCGGCGGTGGCGCCGGGCACGGCGTACACGCACCAGGCGCGCTACTTCCAGGGCCTCGTGCAGATGAAGCAGGCCAAGCCCGGCGCGACCACGATCGGGCAGGACGGCCGCCCGCGCACCGAGCCGGCGAACTACAAGACGGCGATCGAGCAGTTCAAGCTCGCGACCGAGCTCGCGCCGGACACGGACGAGCACAAGCACGTCATCGACCTCTCCTGGATGGCGATCGGCCGCCTCTTCTACGAGATGGAGCAGTACCAGCAGGCGAGCGAGGCGTACGCGAAGGTCGGGCGAGACTCGCCCGAGTTCGACACGATGCTCTACGAGCTCGCGTGGGTGTACGTACGGCTCGGGGACGTGCAGCGCGCCGAGCGCGCGCTCGAGGTCCTCTCGGTCGCCGACCCGTCGAGCCCGTACGTGGGCGACGGCTCGCTGCTCCGCGCGGACTTGCTCCTGCGCGCGGGCGCGTTCGACAAGGCGCTCACGCTCTACGAGGGCGTGCGGTCGCAGTACGATCCGATGCGCGCGAAGGTCGACGCGTTCATGGACCAAAACTCGGACGTGAAGGTCTTCTACGACAAGCTGAGCCAGCAGCAGCTCGACACGCTCGACCAGAGCGAGCAGCTCCCGCCGCTCGCGGTTCGCTGGGCGCGCGAGGCTGAGGACGGGCCGATGGCGTTCGCCGTCATCGACGACGTCGTGCAGTGCAAGTCGCTCATCCGGCAGAGTAACCAGCTCATCGACAAGCTGCTGGCGCTCACCGAAGCGAGCAACCGCGTCCGCGCGTTCCCCGAGCTCGCCGCCGGCGAGGAGAGGGCGCTCGGCCTCATCAACCGCATCTCGCGCGCGCGGAACGAGGTCGCGCACGGCCTCGACGCCGAGGAGCCGGGGGAGCTCGGCGGCGAGATCGGCGGCGTGCGTGTACAGCGTCGCCAGCTGATGGGCACGATGGACACGCTGCCGGTCCAGTCGAAGGAGTTCGTCGATCGCGAGCAGCAGGGCGTCAAGCAGTGGAACGTGGTCAGCCAGGAGCTCACGCGCCGAAACCACGAGATCGATCAGCTGCAAGCCGTCATCAACGGCCTCCGTCGCTGGCTCAAGGAGGACTCGCAGCGCGGCGTCGCGCGTGACGCGGCCTCGCTCGAGCGCTTCAATAGCGAGCTCCTCGAGAACGAGAAGCTGCTCAAGCAGTACCAGGCGCAGGTCATCGAGCTCCGCCGCCAGGTCGAGTTTGGGCGCTTTCAGATCGGCATCGGCGACGCGCGCTACCAGGCGGACGCGATGTCGCGCGTCCAGTTCCGCGACGTGCTCGAGCGCGAGGTGCAGCTGGCCGCCGGTGGGACCGCGGGCGGCGGCGCGCAGCGCTACGCGCAGCGCGTGCAGGCGACGCTGATGCAAGCGCGCAATGTCGAGGACAAGCTCGTCGCCGCGTTCGCCCAGCTAGAGCAGCAGGTCGGCGCGCGCATCGGTCAGGTGCGCGCGAAGATCGAGGCCGAGCGCTCCAAGATGGTTGGCTTCCAAGCGCAGCTCGACGGGCTCGACGGCGAAGCGCGCCAGCTCGTCGGCGAGGTCGCGCGCCGCAACTTCGGCGTCGTGCGCGACAAGCTGCGCGGCATCGTGCTGCGCGCGGACGTCGGCATCACCGAGCAGGCTTGGGAGGTCCGCGAGGAGGAGCTCGATCGCGTGCACAACCTGCAAGCCGAGCGCGCGCGGGAGGAGCAGCTGCTCGACGAAGAGCTGCGCGAGGTTCTCGACGACTCGGGGGATTCGTCCAAGGCGGCCACGCCGTCGGGCAAGTGAGCAAGGCATGATGAGGACGCGAACGCGCAGCAGGGTTCAGGGCGGCTTGAGGGGCATCTTCGCCGGAGTCGTCGTCGTCGCGACCGCGGCGCTGACGCTCGGGAGCGTCTCCGCGCAGCCGCGCCCGCGCGCGCCGGCTGGAGGGGCCGCAGCCGCCGGAAAGGCCGACGCGGGGAGGGCCCCCGGCCGCCCTGCCGTCGGCGGAGGCCGAACCACGGCGGGGGCCAAGGACGCCGGCGCGCCTCCGCCGCCCGTCGGCGTCGCCAACGCGTCGGGCAGCGACGCCGGTGCGACCACCACGAACGACGACGGCGGCGCCTCGTACGCGACCGCCGCGATGGACACCGCGGCCCCTCAGGCGAGCGCGCGCGTCATCACGCCGCCGCCGCCGCCGCCGACCCCCGCGCAAATCGCCGCGCTCGACGCGCTCCGCGTCGAGACCGACGCCTACGAGAAGGGCGCCAAGGAGTACCGCGACACGGTCACGACGATCATCAAGCTCCACTACGAGGCGAAGAAGAAGGAGATCCTCTCCGGTCTCGACCACGAGATCACCGTCGAGAAGGTGGAGCTGAAGAAGGCGCGCGAGACCGCGATCAAGCGGCTCGAGGACTTCGTCGCACGGTACAGCGGCACGAACGCGCAGCCCGAAGCGACGCCGGACGCGATGTACCGCTTGGCCGCCCTCTACGAGGAGCGCGCGCGCTCGGAGGACGCCGTCGAGCCCATCGAGATTGGCCTGAAGCCCGCCATCGTGCTCTACAAGCGCGTCATCAACGAGTTCCCGAAATACCGCGAGCTCGCCGGCATCTACTACTTTCTCGGCCACGCCTACAACGACTCAAGCCGCCTCAACGAGGCGCAGCAAGTCTGGCGCTCGCTCGTCTGCCACAACAAATTCGCGTACCCGACCCCGCCCGATCCGAAGAACCCCGAGGCCGACTCGATCGTCCCGCTCCCGCAGGATCACGACGAGGCGTTCTGGACGACGTGGCGCATGCAGCACAACGATCCGAGGCGCTTCAAAAAGGGCGTCGGGGTCGAGACGATCTACATCGACCCGTACCCCCAGGAGTGCGTCGGCATCCCGCAGCCCGGTCTGCGCGCCGGCGAGGAGCCGAAGTACGTCGCCGAGATCTGGTGGCAGATCGGCAACTGGGAGTTCGACCAGCTCGACGTCGGCGGCGGCGCCGCGAAGGACGAGCCGAACGCGGCGTACGACTTCAACCGCGCCGCGAGCGCGTACCAGCACTCGATGATCTACAAGAAGCCGCCGCTCTACGGCGTCAGCCTCTACAAGTACGCCTGGACGCTGTTCAAGCAGCAGCGCTACGAGGCCGCGACCAAGGAGTTCGTCCACCTCCTCCTCTACACCGACGAGCAGCAGAAGATCACCGGTGACCCGGGCGTCGACTTTCGCTCCGAGGGGTACACGTACATCGCCGGCTCGCTCACGAACGTCGACTTCAAGGGGCCTGACCCCGACGAACCGTACATCCAGCGGCCGGACATCATCGACACCGAGCCCAGGCCGGACGTCGCCGAGAGGAAGCTGCACGTCGCGATCGACCGCGTAAAGGATCCGAGCATCATCCCCCAGGACAAGCCCTGGACGATCGAGATCTACAAGTCGCTGGCCGAGGAGTTCCGGAGCCTGAACCAGTTCGCCAACGCGATCGAGGTCTACGACACCATTCTCAAGAAGTGGCCCTGGGACCCGACGGCGCCCGACGTGCAGAACGCGATCGCCGAGACGTACGACCAGATGAACTTCACGCGCAAGCCGGGGACGCCCGAGCACGACGCGAACGCCGGCAAGGCGCTCGAGGCGCGCACCAAGCTCGCGAACTACATCGGCAACACCGAGTGGGTCGATCACAACAAGGACAACCCGACGGCGCTGCACAACGCCGAGCGCCTCGTGCGCGGCGGCCTCCGTCAGGCGGCCGTCCAGCACACGAACAACGGCAAGGCCGCGCTCGTCGCGGCGAGCTCCACGGGCGACGCCGCGCGCCAGCTCGAGCAGCTCTCGCGCGCGCAGGCCGAGTACCGCCTGGCCGCGCTCGGCTGGCTCGGCTTCTTGAAGCAAGACGAGAACGCCCCCGACGCGTACGAGAGCCGCTACTGGCTCGCCGACGCGCGTCACCAGCAGGTGCGCATCTCGGTCGTGCTCCACCAGCTCGCGCCGAAGCAGTACGCCGAGCCCTCGCGCAAGGACATCGACGAGGCCAAGGCCGCGGCGATCGACGTGCGCGACTCGAACGAGGACGACAAGTTCCTCGACAACGCGGCGCTCTTCGTCGTCGACGAGTCGGACATCGATCGCGATCTGTCGTACACGCGCTACGCGGAGTCGAGCGGCACGCAAGGCGTCGAGAAGCGCGGCGAGCTGCGCTTCGACTCGGACGGGCCGGACAAGAAGGTCGTCGTCGAGAAGGTGCCGACCGTCGTCCAGCAGTCGATCCAAGCGCGCGACGAGTACGTCTCGCGCGTGCCGGAGCGCATCGACGTCAACAAGAACGGGCTTCAGTACCAGTACTACATCGGCGAGACGTACTTCCTGTACGGCCAGTTCGAGCTCGCGCGCCAGCGCTTCGAGCCGATGTGGAAGGACCACTGCAAGAAGGACGAGTACGGCTACAAAGCGTGGGAGAAGCTCATCACCATGAGCAACGCCATGCGGGACGCCGAGCGCTCGCGCGGCCTCGCCGAGGCCGAGAAGAGCAACTCGTGCGCCGTCACCGCCGAGCAGACGGCGACGGCCGGCACGATCATCAACCCGACGCTGCAAGAGGCGGCGTACGTCGACGCGCGCAAGAAGTTCGAGAAGGCGTGCGAGGCCCCCGTCGGCCAGGCGTGCAAGAACCCGAACGCGCCCGAGAAGAAGCCGCTCTGGAGGGACGCCGCCGCGGCGTACGGCGTGGCGCTGCAAGACGCGCCGGGCCGCGACGAGGCGCCGGAAGCGGCGATGAACTCCGCCTACGCCTACAAGCAGGTCGGCGACTACAACAAGGCCATCGACCTCTACAACAAGTTCATCAGCGAGTACGGCAGCGAAGATCGTCTGACGAAGCTCGAGAAGGGGGACCCGAAGGCCAAGACGGCCCCCGAGCCGAAGAAGTACGCCGAGCGCGTGAAGTACCTCTACGACGCGTACGACGCGCTCTCGACGACGTACTACTCGTTCTTCAACTACCAGCGCGCCGCCGAGTCGTACGACAAGATGGCGACGAACGTGCGCTTCGACGAGACCAAGCGCAAAGTCGCGGCGCGCAACGCCGTCGTGCTCTTCGCGAGCATGGGTCAGCGCGACAAGATGGTCAGCGAGTACAAGACGCTGAGCAGCTTGCACCCGAACCCCGAGGAGAAGGCGAACGCCGACTTCCTCGTCGCGAACTACGACTACACGCAGTGGGACAGCAAGGGCGGCGACACCGGAAGCAACCGCCAAGCGCGCCTCGCGGCCGACGGCGCGCTCCAGAACTTCTACATGCTCCACCGCGCCAAGCCCGAAGCGTCGAAGTACGCGCTGATGGCCGCGTACGAGGTCGGGCACATGAAGAAGGTCACGGGCGATCCGGCGTACCGCACGTGGTTCAAGACGATCATCCAGGCGTGGACGTTCATGAGCAAGAACGGCACGGCGGTGAAGGGCCCGACCGGCGCGACGCAGCCGGAGGCGATGCAGCCGCCGTTCGTCGACTACGCCGCCGAAGCGGAGTTCACGCTCGTCGACGAAGAGATCGCCGACAAGTTCGACAAGAACCCCGACCGCGTGAAGTACTGCGGCAGCCTCGACGAGGTGCTCGGCAAGTTCGACAAGAGCGGCCAGCGCCTCAGCCAGGGCAAGTACAACGCGGACGCGCTCATCGCGGACAAGTACGACAAGGAGCTCGATCGCATCGCGCGCACGTACCCGTCCGTCGAGTGGACGCCGGCGGCGATCGCGCGCCAGGGCTCGCTCTACGACGGCCTGCGAACCGGCCTCTACAACACGACGACGGCGGGCGGAAAAGACGCGTGCTTCAAGCTCTTCACCGCGCAGCAAGAGGCGGTCTTGAAGCAGATGGAGAACAGCGGCCGCGACCCGCTCATCGATCAGGCCGGTGAAATTCGCGACCGCGCGAAGGAAGGCTGGCGCACCAAGAAGGAGAGCGAGCTCGCGGGCACCGATACGCTCATGGTCCGCAAGTACTCGCAGTCGGTCTACCTCGGGCGGCGCTACAACGTCCGCAACACCTGGGTGAACCGCGCGATCAGCAAGCTCGCGTACTACACCGACATCATCGGCGACGCGAAGATGCGCGACTACGTCACTTCGACGACGGACCCGACCGACGCGAGCAAGAAGCTCGACTACAAGGATCAGATGTATCCGCAGTCGCGGCCTGGCTTGGGCGCGACGCCTCCGCCGAGCGGCGGGGCGCTGCCGCTGCCGGTGGCGCCGTGAGAGGGGCAGTGATGGCGAATCCGAGCGCGAGCGCGAATGCGAACGCAAACAAGAGGCGGGCGGCACTGGCGCTTGCGGCGGCCGTTTCATTTGTCGGGCTCGGGGCGCTCGCCCCGGCAGCGGCCGGCTGCGGCGGCGAGGACAAGAAGATCGAGTACCCGAAGCCGACGAACGACGCGGGGACGGTCGATCCGGGCACCGCCGTGAGCACCGACACCGGGCAGCAGGTCGGCGTGACCGGCGGCCCCGACGCGCACTCGGACCTGACGGGGTCGGCAAAGGCCGCCTACGACAAGGGCTTCCAGGCGTGGATTCGCGGCGATCTCCCCGGCGCAAAGGCGGGCTTTCAGGAGGCGGCCGGCGCGGCGTCGGGCTCCGCCGCGCCGCACTACTCGCTCGGCTGCGTCTACGACCGCATGGGCGAGTACTCGGCCGCGCAGCAAGAGTACCGAAAAGCGCTCGACATCAAGAGCGACTACGAGCCGGCCATGGGCGGCTACGCGATGAGCCTCGCCGCGACGGGCCACGCCGGCGAGGCCGACACGTACCTCACCGACAAGCGCGCGAAGATGCCGAGCTCGGCGCGCGTCGCGACCTACCTCGCGGAGATCAAGTCGATCGAGAAGGACTCGGGCAGCGCGCAGCAGATCGCGCAGGACGCGCTCCGCCTCGATCCCGATTTCAAGGACGCGATGGTCACCATCGCGCGCGATCACTACCGCGCCCGCCGGATGGAGCTCGCGAAGTACGCCCTCCAAGCGATCTTGGACGGCTTCGGTGACGTCAGCCCGCCCCGCGATCCGGCGAACGCCGAGGCGCACCTGATCCGCGGCCTCATTTTCAAGGAAGCCGGCTTTCGCGCCGGCGCGTTCAAGGACTTCGAGGCCGCCGTCGCCAAGCGCCCCGACATGGTCGAGGCGCTCATCCAGCTCGGCGTGATGAAGCTCGAGGCCGGCAATAGCGCCGAGGCGGTGCCGCTGCTCGAGTCGGCGACGAAGTTCGGTCCGAAGAGCTCGCTCGCGCACCT
Organism: Myxococcales bacterium; assembly: GCA_043785185.1. Classification (GTDB taxonomy): domain Bacteria; phylum Myxococcota_A; class Polyangia; order Polyangiales; family Polyangiaceae; genus JANYHK01. The sequence goes on along the minus strand of JAYVXL010000016.1, from coordinate 228 downwards.
GAACTTGGGCGATGGCTACCGCCTCGCGGGTCGCCCGGGCGACGCGAAGAAGGAGTTCGATCAGGCGCTGTCGATGGACTCGTCGCTCGCGGTCGCGCACTACGATCTGGGCCTCCTCTATTTGTTCTCGTCGAACGTTCCCGGGGCGACGGCGAAGGATCAGGTCGACACGGCCATTCGGGAGCTCAACACGTTCAAGTCGATGCGCGGCCCCAAGCCGCCCCCCGG
>JAYVXL010000015.1:0-2842 GCA_043785185.1 Myxococcales bacterium | reverse complement strand
ACCTCTGGTGCGGCATCCTCGAGGCCGAGCTCTGCGACGCCGCGCTCCCCGCGCACCCGAGCGATCCGTCGACCAAGCGAATCACGCTCGAGGCGCTCTTGCCGATCCGCGAGGAGATGGCGCGCGCGGGCCGCACCGTCGTGTGGACGAACGGCTGCTTCGACGTCCTCCACGCCGGTCACGTCGCGAGCCTCCGCGCGGCCAAGCGGCTCGGCCACACGCTCGTCGTGGGCGTGAACGACGACGCGCACGTGCGCCGCGCGAAGGGGGAGGGGCGCCCCATCCACTCGCTCGACCAGCGTGTCGCCGTCCTCGAGGCGCTCGAGGTCGTCGACTTCGTCCTGCCGTTCTCCGAGCCGACGCCGGCCGACGTGCTCGCGCGCCTCAAGCCCGACGTGCACTGCAAGGGGGCCGACTACGCGCCGCCGAACGGCGCGCCGATCCCGGAGGCCGAGGTCGTGCGCGCCTACGGCGGCCGGATCGAGTTCTTGCCGCTCGTCCCCGGCCTCTCGACGACCGGCATCGCCGCGCGCCTCCCGAGCTGAGGCCGCCCGTCGTGCGAAAGGCGGCGTTTCTCGATCGCGACGGCACGATCATCCGCGACGAGGTCTACCTCAAAGACCCGTCGCGCGTTCGGCTCTTGCCCGGCGCGGCGGACGCGCTGCGTGCGCTCGCGTCGCGCGGCTTCGCGCTCGTCGTCGTGAGCAACCAGTCCGGCGTCGCCCGCGGCCTCATCGCGCCGGCCGACCTCGCGCGCGTCCACGCGCGGCTCGTCGAGGTCCTGGCGGCGGAGGGCATCCGCCTCGACGGCGCGTACCACTGCGTCCACGGCCCGGCTGACGGATGCGACTGCCGCAAACCGAGGCCGGGAATGCTCCTCCAAGCGGCGCGCGAGCTGGGGCTCGACCTCGCGGCCTCCGTGATGATCGGCGACAAGCCGTCCGACGTGGAGGCCGGCGCAGCGGCGGGGGCGCGCGGCATCCTCTTCACGGGGGACTGGACGCCGGTGGTGCAATCGTTGGAAAAGGGGGCACCATGTTGACCTTCGAGAGAGCGCGCGCGCTCGTCCAGAGCTTCCACGGCAAGCGCGTCGTCGTCGTCGGGGACGTGATGCTCGACGAGTACGTCCGCGGCGACGTCGCCCGCGTCTCGCCCGAGGCGCCGGTGCCGGTCGTCGATCTCACCGAGCGCTCGGTGAGCCCCGGCGGCGCCGCCAACGCGGCGGCGAACGTCGTGAGCCTCGGCGGCAAGGCGTCGATCATCGGCCTCGTCGGCACCGACGCGCCGGGCGCGAGCCTGCGGAGCGCGCTCGGTGAGAAGGGCATCGACGCGGACGGCCTCGTCACCAGCGGCGAGCGCCCGACGACCCACAAAATGCGCGTCGTGGCCCGCACCCAGCAGATCGTCCGCGTCGACGTCGAGTCGCGCGATCCGCTCTCGTCGCGCGTCGAGGACGAGCTCGTCGCGATGATCGCCGCGCGCGCCGAGGAGGCCGACGCGATGGTGATCAGCGACTACGCCAAGGGCGTCATCTCGGACGCGGTCGCGCGCGCGGTCGTCCTCGCCGGCAAGCGCCGCGGGCTGCCGGTCATCATCGACCCCAAGGGGCGCGACTACGCGAAGTACGCGGGCGCGACGGTCATCACGCCGAACCTCCTCGAGCTCGAGGTCGCCACGCTCGCGCACACCGAGAACGCCGACGCCGCCATCGTCCTCGCCGGCACGAGGCTCATGGCGACCCTGGACGGCGGCGCGCTCCTCGTCACGCGCGGCGCGCAGGGCATGACGCTCTTGCGCCCCGGCGAAGCGCCGCTCCACGTCCCCACCGTCGCGCGCTCGGTCTTCGACGTGACCGGCGCCGGCGACACCGTCGTCGGCTCGCTCGCGCTGGCGCTCGCGGTCGGTGCGCCGCTGGGCGAGGCCGTCTTCCTCGCGACGCACGCGGCCAGCATCGCCGTCGCGAAGGCGGGCACCGTCGCCGTCCGCGGCGAAGAGCTCGTCGCGTCGTTCCGCTGAGCGTCGCCGCTCGATCTTGACCGGGCCTCCCGGCGGTGGCAAACCGAAGGCAACTACCTTTCTTTCAGGGAAAAGCCGCGATGTTCGACGTCAAGCTGATGCGCCGGATCGACAACTCGATCGGCAACCTCGCGTGCTCGGCGCTCGCGCTGCGCAAGCGCTTCAAGACCGGGAGCGCGCCTTCGACGGTGCAGCCGCTCCGCAAGATCGCGGTGGCGAAGTTCTTCGGCATGGGCTCGCTCGTCGTCGCGTCGCCGGCGTTCGCGGCCCTCCGCGCGACGTACCCCGACGCCGAGATCCATGTCATCACGTTCGCGTCGAACGCCGAGATCGTGAAGATCCTGGGCCTCGCCGACAAGGCGTGGTTCGTCGACAACTCGTCGCCGGCCGCGTTCACGAAGACGACGCTCGAGGTCGCGTACGCGCTCCGCAAGGAGCGCATCGACGTCCTCATGGACTTCGAGTTCTTCGCGAAGTTCCCGCTCGTCTTGGCCAGCCTGGCGGGCATCGAGCGCAGCGCCGGCTTTTGCCTCACACCGGAGCCGTGGCGCAAGACGCTGGTGGACGTGCCCGGCACGTACAATCACTACTTTCACACCAAGGACATCTTCCTCTCGCTCGTGTACCTGCTGGCCACGCGCGACCTCTACTACCTCGACTTCGAGGCGTTCCGTTCGCGCTTCCACTACCCGAAGGTGGCGATCGATGCGAAGGACACCGAGCGCGTGCGCGCGCTCCTCGCCGCGCGCGGCGCCGCCGGCAAGCGCGTCATCGCGATCAACGCGAACACGTCCCCGGATCTCGCCCCCGAGGTCCGCAAGTGGCC
>JAYVXL010000014.1:0-2843 GCA_043785185.1 Myxococcales bacterium | reverse complement strand
CGGTGAGGAGGTTCGACGGCGCCATGCTTGGGGAAGGATACATGCACGCGCGCCGGGGTGGCGCGCACGTCAGAGCGTTCGGCCCGGGCCGAACGCGGCGAAGAGCGCCTCGCCGATGGCGCTCACGCCGAGGCCAGGCCCGCCGTGGGGGACGAGGTGGCTCGCCGTGATCTGCGCCGGCCCCGGCGCGGGCCAGTCGTCCGCGCGGGCGAAAGCGTCGAGCCCGCACGCCGCGACGTGACCCGCGAGCGAGAGCGCGAGGTCCGCGGCGGCCGCCGCGGCGATCGGACCGTCGAACATGTGCGTCGTGTAGACCCACGCGCCCCGCCGCGCCGCGAGGTCGGCGAGCGCGTGCGCGCGCGCCCATCCGCCGAGCGCCATCGGCTTGAGCACGAGCGCGAGCGGCTGCGCGCGCGCCGCGCACGCGTCGACGCGCGCTTCGGCGCCGACGTCCGCGAGCGACTCGTCCATCCCTAGCCGAAACGGCAGCGCGGGCGCCCGAGCCCAGTCGCCGAGCGCGAACGGCTCCTCGAACACCTCGAGCGCGCGCGGCGCGACGTCGGCGAGCCAGCCGGGCAGCGCGTCCAGGCCGAGCGACTGGTTCGCGTCGAGGCGCAACGCGAAGGCCGCGCCCGCGGTCGCATCGAGGACCGCCCGAATCCGCGCGGCGTCACGCGCGCGCGTCGCGGCCTCGGGCCCGAGCACCTTCACCTTGCCGACCCGCAAGCCGCGCGCCTGCGCGGCGCGCGCTTGCGCCGCGAGCTCCGCCTCGTCCGTCGCCGTGAGCAGCGCCGACACCGGAATGGGAGCCGGCGCGTCGTCGCCTTTGCGCGCGAGCCGCCACGCCGGCGCGTTGCGCGCGTGCCCGACGAGGTCGAGCAGCGCCGTCTCGAGCGCGAATGCCGCGGCCGGCGACGACGCGAGCGCCGCGGCCGCCGGCGCAAGCACGCGCGCCACGCTTGCCTCGGTGTCGACAGGCCCGCAGGACCGCCACGTCGACGCGAGCGCGCGCTCGGCAAGCCCGAGGTCGTCCCGCGAGAAGCCTGGCAGCGGGGCCGCCTCGCCGTAGCCGACGAGACCGCCTCCCGCGCGGAGGCGCACGACGAGCCCCTCGCGCGTCGTCCACGCGCGCTGCGCGTTCTGGGCCCCGCGCAAGGGCCACGCGTAGCCCACGATCTCGCAGGCCTCTAGCGTGAGCGCGCGCGACATCCGGCGATCTTGGCACCGTTGGGCGCGCGCCGCACGAATTGGCGTCGCGCGAAGCTCAATCGCCGCGTAGCTCGAAGATCGCCTCGATCTCGACGGCGATCCCCGAAGGCAGCGCGTTCGTCCCCACCGCGCTGCGCGCGGCCATCGCCGCGTCGCCAAAGACCTCCACCATCAAATCGGAGAAGCCGTTGACCACCGCGGGTTGGTCGCCGAACTCCGGCGTGCACTGGACGATGCCGAGCACCTTCACGACTCGCGTGACCTTGTCGAGCGAGCCGAGATGACCGCGCAGCGTCGCCAAGAGCGCCAGGGCGGTGAGTCGCGCGGCTTCCTTCCCCGCGGCGACGTTCAGGTCTGCGCCGAGCCTGCCCGTGACCCACGAGCCGTCTGCGCGCTGCGGGCCGTGGCCGGACGTGTAGAGGAGGTTGCCGGTGCGCACCGCCGTCGCGTACGTGCCCATCGGCGTCGGCATTGGCGGAAGGATCAGCTTCAACGCGGCGAAGCGGGCATCGTGGCTCATCGCGGCACCGTATCAGCCGCTCCGTCGGCGCGTGCCTCTCGTTTACAATGTAAACTTGGCGCTCACCGGCGCGCGGAGAGCTTCGGCTTCTTCTTGGCCTTGGCCGCGCGGATGGCGCGCGCGAGGAGCTCCTCTTCGTCCACGCTCTGGCTGGGCTCCGATTCGTCCGCGGAGGCGGAGCCGCAGTAGCCGTCCCACGCGCAGCGCGCACCGTCGCGGCAGTCCGCGTCGACGCGGCAACGCGCGCGACTGAACGCGTACGCGGGACAGCCCGGGAAGTCGGGCGGGCAGTCCGAGGGATCGTGGCAGCGCGCGGGCGGCGCCGCGCCGACCAGCGCTTGCGGTCCGTCGGGCAAGCTCCCGACGACGGTCGCGACGTGCGGCCACTCGGCCGAGCCGCTGCCGACGACCGCCTCGCCGTCGTGATCGAGCGCGAGGAAATAGTACCGGGTGTCGCCGGTCACGGTGCTGACCTCGCGGCACGACACCTCGCCTTCCCACGTGTGCTGCTCCTCGCCGGCGCGCGCGAGCTCCAGCGTGCTCCACCTTCGCGAGCCCCATGTGTGGAAGAACACGAAGACGCGCTCGGCGCCGTACTTCGACGGCAGGCGAACGCGGAGCGGCAGCGGGGTCAGGATCTCCTGCTGCGTCACGTACTCGACCGTGGGCGCGGGCACCTCGCGCTCGGGCGCGACCGGCGGGCGGCCGCAGCCGGCGGCGGCGGCGACGAGGAGGGAGAGCGAGAGGGCGGCGCGAAGGATCCAGCGCCAGGCGACGGAGACGAGCATCCCTGATGAATGGACCGAAAATGGGAATCTGGCATGCCCTTTCGCGCATTTCTGTTGCGCCGCCGATCATCGACGCGTGCTCCGCCGGCTCGAGGGAAGGCTGTCGGCGCGGCCCACGGTCGATCCGGCGCGATCCGCGGGTGCCCGGCCTACGCGCCGCGCGCGATCGCCTGCGCGACGCTCGCATGAAAAAGGAGCACGGCCTGTTCGAGCTCCCCGAAGAGCAGCGTCGCGTCCGCGCGCGCCGCCAGGCCGCGCTGCACCGCCTCGACGGTCGCGAGGTCCTCGCGCGCGAAGACGCCCTCGTCGATGAGCGCGAAGCTCTT
>JAYVXL010000013.1:0-2845 GCA_043785185.1 Myxococcales bacterium | reverse complement strand
AGCGACACGTGAACGGCGCGCGCGTGGTTGTGCTGTCGCTGTCGCTGTCGCTGTCGCTGTCGGTGACGACGGCGTGTAAGCCAGGTCCGCGCACCATCGGCACGGCCGGCCCCGATACGCCGGCCGACGGCGCGCCGTCTCAACTCCCCCAACCTCCAAGGCTCTCTCCGTCCTCTTCTCCTGCTTCTCCCCTGCCAAAGGCCGACGCCATGACGACCACCACCGCATACGTGACCCCGTGGGTCGATGGGACGCGCGCCTCGCGCACGCGCGTGGCGCGTCGCACGCTCGGTCCGCTCGCGCGCATCGTGGCGTTCGACGCGCTCACGGGCCCGCTCGCCGCGCGGCCGCTCGGGCGCGTCGAGCATCTGCTGGTCGCGCCGGACGACCATCACCTCGTCCTCCGCGGGGCCGACGCCGCGTGGATCTTCGATCTGTCCGGCAAGCACGTGGGGAGCGTGCCGCGCAGCACGTCGGCAGGGCTCACCTTTGCGACGCGCACCGGCGTGTTCCATTCGCTCGACGAGTACGACTGGTCGGGCGCGCGCGGCACGCTCGGCGTCTTCGTCCCGCTGGGCCGCGCCGGGCGCGTGTGGGCGACGCACGTGACGAGCGACGCGATCTTCGTCGTCAACCAAGAGCCCATGGAGGGCAACCACGGCGACAGGACGCCGCAGCAGCTCGAGCTCGTCGCCAACCACCTCGTCGCCGGCTCGCCCGCGAAGAAGCTGCTCGGCGGCGACGTCATCAAGGATGCGTGGGGGCTCGGCGCGATCACGCGGACGAGCGAGATCGTGGCGCTCGCGACGTCCGGCGAGCTCCGCGTGTACGCGCCCGAGGCCGACGCGCAGTCGTTCCTCAAGAAGTTGCATACTGCAAAGGTCGGGTTCGCGCCGTACGACGTCTCGATCGTGGACGGCGCGATCGCGCTGCTCGATGCCGAGGGCGTCCCGGCGGTCGACGACTTGCACGGGCGCGGCCCGTACCAGCCCGGCACCGATCTGTTCCTGCGCTTCGGCGAGATGACCGCGCGCTGGAAGACGAAGCTTCACCTCGTCTCCTTGCAGGGCACGGAGACCGCGCAGGTGACCGTGCCGTTCGAGGTGCTCGAGCCGCCGGTGGACGGCGGCGGCGGGCGCATCTACCTCGCGGGTACGGGATTCGCTGCGATTCAGGACGGCAAGGTGCAGTGGTCGCAGGCGCCGACGGCGCGCACGCTCGTGACGGCGTTCGACGGCGGCGAGGTCGCCCTCACGATCGGCCGCGAGCTTCGGATCGTCGATCGCGACGGCAACATCCGTCAGTCGTTCACGACGCCCGCCGACGCCATCGTCACGCCGCCGGCCATTGGCGCGGACGGCTCGGTGTGGTTCGCGACCGACAAGGGAATTTTCGCGGCGCGCTGAGGGCGAGGGGGCGCGCAAGGCGAGCGGGAGGCGTCACGGACGAGGTCCGGCACACGACCGCGCGTTCGCGCCTACATTCCTGGACCGCGCGGAGTAAAGCCTCGACCTCTGGCGTTGCACCGTCGGCGGGCCACGTGTCGCGCCAAGGCCACGAAACATGCCAGGCGGCGCGCCCGCCTCAACGGCACTATTCTAGAGGATGGGTTTGGGTCGCGGCGGTCCCATAGATCGAACCCAACTCCGCGGCGTACCCACAACGGCAAACCCGCTCCAAGAGACGCGCGCGACCCGCGACCGTCGGCTACCCTGAGGAAATCATGCGCATGCGAACCGTCTCCCGCCCGCTCGTCGTCGCCCGTGCCGCGGCTGCCCTCGTCGCCCTCGCGGCGGTGTGCGGCCTGACTTCGGGGACCGCGCGCGTCGCGCACGCGGCGCCGCCTCAGGTGAATGCGGACGCGAACGCGAAGGGGCCCCCGGACGCGCCCGCGGACGTCGCGTTCGACGACACGTTCCCGACGGAGATCGCGGGCGAGATCGCGATCGATCTCCGCGACGACGCGTCCGACGCGGACGTCGCCGCGTTCGCGACCCGCTACGGCATCTCCGTGCGCCCGAACAGCGCGTGGAGCGACCACGACCGCATCGAGGTCGCCGACGTCGACCCGGCGACCGAGAACGCGCTCTTGGACCGCATGGAGCACGACCCGCTCGTCGAGCACGCCGAGCCGATGGCGCTCTACCGCGCCCTGTTCGTGCCGAACGATCCGCTCTACGCGAGCAAGCAGTGGCACCTCACGAACGTGAGCGCGGAGCAGGGCTGGAACTACACGTGCGGCCGCGGCGTCACCGTCGCGGTCATCGACACCGGCGTCGCGTGCTTCACGAAGGGCCCCTTCTCCAAGGGCACCGACCTCGAAGGCACGCGGTGCGAGGGCGGCTTCGACTTCGTCAACAACGGCCCCGAAGCCGCCGACGACCACGGCCACGGCACGCACGTCGCGGGCACGATCGCCCAGGCGACGAACAACGGCGTCGGGACCGCGGGCCTCGCGTTCTGCGCGACGCTCATGCCCATCAAGGTGCTCAGCAAGCAGGGCTTCGGTACCGTCACGAACGTCGCCGAGGGCATCCGCTTCGCGGCCGACCACGGCGCGCAGATCATCAACATGAGCCTCGGCGGGCCGACGCGCAGCAAGATCATCGCGGACGCCGTCCAGCACGCCATCGACAAGGGCGTTCTCGTCGTCGCCGCGGCCGGAAACTCGGGCCGCAGCGTGGGCTACCCCGCGGCCTACAAGGGCGTGCTCGCCGTGAGCGCGACCGACGCGGCCGACAAGATCGCCTGGTTCTCGTCGCGCGGCCCGGAGGTCGGCATCGGCGCGCCGGGTGTCGCCGTGACGCAGCAGACCATCTGCGAGGGCGGCCAGAACAAGTGCGAG
>JAYVXL010000012.1:0-26651 GCA_043785185.1 Myxococcales bacterium | reverse complement strand
CGCGCGCCAGGCCGCGAACGCGAGCGCCGCGGCGAGCGCCGCGCCCGCGGCGAGCTTGCCAGGCGCGCGCCGCGACGCCGGGCTCGCTTGCGGCATCGGCGGCGGCGCGGTCGACACCGCGACCGGGTTGTCGAGCGTCGCCGCCGCGTCCATCGAGAGCGACACCGTCTGGGGCTGCGACGCCGCGCCTTCGGCGACCGGCTGGTGGCGCCCCGACGACGGCCGCGCCGCGAAGAGGACCCCGAACGCTCGCTCGGCGAGCGCGTCGCCGCCCGGCGTCAGCGGCCCCAGCGCGCGGGCGAGCTCCGCCACGTTCGCGAAGCGATCGCGCGGCTCCTTGGCGAGGCAGCGTCGCACCACCGCCGCGAGGTCCGGCGGCGCGTCCGGGCGCGCGGCCGCGAGGTCCGCCGGCGGCTCGGTGGCGATGCGCGCGCCGAGCGCCGTCGCGTTGTCCGCCTCGAAAGGCAGCCCACCCGTGACGAGCTCCTGCAGGACGACGCCGAGCGACCACACGTCCGTCCGCGCGTCGACCTCACGCGCCGACTTGAGCTGCTCCGGGGACATGTACGACGGCGAGCCGAGCGCGCGGTCTGCGCCCGTCACTCCCAGCGCGTCGCCATCGCCGTCGCGCGTCGCCTTCGAGATGCCGAAGTCGAGCAGCTTCACGACGCCCGGCGTCCCCGGCCGCGTCGCCAGGAAGAGGTTCGCCGGCTTGACGTCGCGGTGCACGATTCCGACCGCGTGCGCGTCCGCGAGCCCGACGCACGCCTGCAGCACGAGGGCCACCGCGCGCGCAACCGGGAGCGGGCCCTCGGCCTTCAAGAGGCCCGCGAGGTCGCACCCCTCGAGGTACTCCATCACGAGAAACGGCGTCCCGCTCTCGCTCTCGTCGACGTCGAGGATGCGCACGACGTGGTCGCTGTGGATGCGCGCCGCCGCCCGCGCCTCGCGGGCGAACCGCGCCACGGCGCCGGCCTTCGCCGCCGTCTCCGGGCCGAGCATCTTGATGGCGACGTTCTGCTCGAGCCGCAGGTGGCGCGCGAGCACGACGACGCCCATGCCGCCCGCCCCGAGGACGCGCTTCACCCGGTACTTCCCGCGCAGGACCTCCCCTTCCCGGAACTGTGTCGCCATACCGCTCCGTTTCCCGATCCTTTCTCGATGGTAACCGATCGTGTACATCGCGGCCAAAGCCGGCAGAATGACGGTATGGCCAGCGGCGAGAGCGGGAAGGAGACGCAGGAGGTCGGCGCCGCGCTCGCCGCCGCCGCCGTGGCCGTCCACCTGAAGGTCGTCGTCGTCGCGGGGCCCGACGAAGGGCGCGAGGTGCCGCTCGACAGCGTGCTCGAGATCGGCAGCGGCGCTGCGTCTGGCCTCGTGCTCACCGACCCGGCCGTCTCGCGGCGCCACGTGTCGATCTCGCAGCTCGCCGGGCGCGTCGTCGTGCGCGATCTCGGGAGCCGCAACGGCACGATGCTCGGCGGCGTGCGCCTCGTCGAGGCCGAGGTGCCCGTCGGCGCCGTCGTGACGCTCGGCCGCACGAGCCTCGCCATCCACCCGCGGTGGTACGTGCGCGAGGTGATGCCGTCGACCAAGCGCAGCTTCGGCGAGCTCATCGGCGAGTCGGTGGCGATGCGGGAGATCTTCGCCATCCTCGAGCGCATCGCGCCGACGGACGTGACCGTCCTCGTCGAAGGCGAGAGCGGCACCGGCAAGGAGCTCGTCGCGCGCTCGGTCCACCACGGCTCGCCGCGCGCGTCCAAGCCGTACGTCGTGTTCGACTGCGGCGCGGTCCCCGCCGAGCTCGCCGAGAGCGAGCTGTTCGGCCACAAAAAAGGCGCGTTCAGCGGCGCGCAGGCCGATCGCGAGGGCGCGTTCCAGCGCGCGCATGGCGGCACGATCTGCCTCGACGAGATCGGCGAGCTTCCGCTGGATCTCCAGCCGAAGCTGCTCCGCGTGCTCGAGACGGGCGAGGTGCGGCCGGTCGGCTCCGACACGCCGCGCAAGCTCGACGTGCGCGTCGTCGCGGCGACCAACCGGGACCTCGAGGTGGAGGCGCGACGCGGGCGCTTCCGCAGTGATCTGCTCTACCGGCTCGAGGTCGTGAAGCTCCGCATCCCGCCGCTCCGCCTTCGGCCCGAGGACGTGCCGGCCCTCGTCGCGCGGCTCCTCGATGGAAAGCTCAACGCCGGCGACGCGCCCGCCGGCGACAACCTGCGCAAGCTCGTCGGCTACGGCTGGCCGGGCAACGTGCGTGAGCTGCGCAACGTGCTGACGCGCGCGGTGGCCCTCGCGCAGGTGCCGGGAAAGCCGCCGGCGTCGTTCGCGAGCCTCGTCTTCAACCTCGGTCCTGCGTCAGCGCAGCCGGTGACGATCGGCTTCGAGATGCCCGGCGTATCGTCGCCCCTGCCGTACCGCGACGCGAAGGACCAGCTGATGCTCGACTTCCACCGCGCGTACGTCGGCGCGCTGCTCGAGCGGCACAAGGGCAACGTGCAGCGCGCCGCGCAAGCGGCGGGCCTCAGCAGAAACCACCTCTACCAGCTGATGAAGCGCATCGACGACGGCGCGCCCGGCGACGGTGACGACGACGACGGCGCGCCGCCCGAGAAGGGCAAAGGGCGGCCGTGATCGAAAGGTGCGGTCGCCTCTCTGCGCGCCTCGTCGCGGGCGCGCTCGCCCTCGCCGTGGCCGCCGGGGCGCCGGCCGTCGCGCGCGCGGACGAGCCGGCGTCGGATCCCGGCGCGGATCGCGCGGAGGCGCTCGGCGACGAGGCGTACCGCGCGTTCGGCGAGGGGCGCTACCAGGACGCCGCCGCCCTCTACGAGCGCGCCTACGCCGCAGCGCCCGCTGCGCGCTTCCTCCTGAACCTCGCCGACCTCTACGAGGGCCCCCTGGACGACCGCGCGCGCGCCGCCGCATATTACGCGCGCTACGTCGCGGCGCCCGACGCCGAGCCCGAGCTCGTCCTGCGCGCGCGGCTTCGCCTCGGCCCCACGCCCGCGTCGGTCGCGGCGCCGAAGCCGGACGGCGCGCCGCTCGCGCCGCTCGCGCCGCTCGGGCCCATCCCGCCGGCGCGGACGGCGACGCCGCTGCGCACGTGGGGCTTCATCGCCGGCGGCGCGGGCCTAGGTGCGCTCGCGCTCGGCGCGATCCTCGGCCTCGTCGCCAGGTCGAAGAACGACGAGGCGTCCCGCTCGTGCGTCGGGCGCGCGTGCTCCGATCCGCGCGCGCTCACGCTGACGGACGAGGCCGCGGGCTTCGCCACGGCCGCGAACGTCGCGTTCGTCGCCGGCGGGGTGCTGACGCTCGGGGGCGTCGCGCTCGTCGTCCTCTCGCCGCCGCCGCCGCCGCCGGCGCCATCGGCGGCCTCCTCGGCGTTCGCGCCCTCGCCGCACGGCCTCGCGCTCTCGGGAAGGTTCCGTTGAGGCCGCTCGCCGTCGCGCTCGCGCTCGGCACCGCGGCCGCGCTCGCCGTCGCCGGCGCATCGTGCAAGGGCGTCCTCGGCATCGACACAGGTCGCTACCTCTCCGACGGAGGCCGGAGCGCCGCCGCCTGCCCCAAGCCGATCGGCGTCCGCCTCTTCTACGACATGACCGGCCCCACGGCGGAGGTCGGCAACGACACGGGCAAGGGCATCTACGACCTTCTCCGCGCGACGAACGCCGCAGGCGGCATCCGCGGGTGCCTGCTCGATCTCGACCTCGCGAACACCAAGTACGACGTCCCCACGACCGTCGCCGCGTACGACGCGCTCCGCGCGCGGCCCGACTGGCAGGCGGTCTCCACGCTCTTCGTGCAAGGGACGCCGATGACCCAAGCGCTCGCCCCGCGCGCCGCCGCCGAGGCGCGTCTCGTCGTGACGAGCTCGTACGCCGGCGAGCTCGGCAGCCCGGCGCCGTCGTCGCACGATCTCTTCGTGCCGTCCTTGAACGGCGCGTTCGTCGAGGCCGACGTGCCCGTGACGAAGAGATCCCCCGGCTACCCGTTCACGTTCTTCCAGGCGACGGACTACACGACGAGCGCGCGCATCGCGGTGAGCTACGCTTGGCGCAACGGCGCGAAGCGCGTCGGCTTCTTCTACTGCTCGACGAGCTCGTTCTGCACCGATCCGGTGGACGGCGCGAAGGCCTTCCTGAAGGGCCTCGGCGGGACGGGCATCGGACGGGATCTCAGCATCGAGCTGTCCGACGACGACGCGCAGATTCTCGGCAAGACGCTGGCGTTCTTTCGCGCAGAGCTCGATCACCGCGTCAAGGATCCCACCTACGCCGTCGTCGACTGGATCTGGTTCGGCAACACGCGGACGTCGCTCGCGTCGACCGGCCGCGCGCTCAAGGCTGTGGAGCAGCAGCTCGGCCTCCACGTGACGGTCATCACGAACACGTACGGGCTCGACGAGTCGCTGCCCGCCGCGTGCGGCGACGCGTGCGCCGGGTTCTTGGGCGTGCAGGCGTTTCCGGCGTGGGGAGATCCGTCCGCCGCGGGAATGCAGGCGCTCCAGCAGGTCCACGCGACCTACCGCGCCCTGGACGGCGAGGATCCGCTCCTCCACCGCACCGTCGACTACGTCGCCGGCCACGTCACGGCGGCGGCGTGGAAGCTCGCGGTCGAGGCGGCGATCGACGCCGGTGACCCGGTGAGCGGGGCGTCGATCCGCGACGCGTTCGAGCGCTTTCGCAGCCAGCCGGTCGACGGCTTCGCCCAGCTCACGTACTCGCCGAGCGATCACCGGCCGCAGGGGACCGCGCGCGTCTACCGCCTCGGCGCGGCCGGCGCGCTCGAGATCGCGGGCCAGCCTATCTCGATTCCGCTGAGCCCCGACTGGCTCGGCTGGTGACGGCTACGCCTCTTCCTTTTCCTGCTCGCCGTCCCAGTACGAGGCCGGGGCGCCGAGGCGGCCGCGGTAGGTGAAGCCCGTGCCCGCGCGGACGAGCACCTTGCCCGAGTCGGGGTACTCGACGACCTCGCTCGGGTGCATCGTGCTCACGGCGAGCACGCGCAAGTCCGCGCTCCCGGTGTTGATGAGTTGGTGCGCCGTCTCCGGGCCGCCGGCAACAAACGCGATGACGTCCCCCTTCGTGATCGAGAAGCGCTCCGCGCCGATGCGCACCGTCCCCTCCCCGTCGAGCACGAGCACCATCTCCTCGTTCACGCGGTGTGCGTGGAACGGCCAGCACCGTTTGCCCGGCGGGATGACGTTGAGCGCGTAGCCGAGCTGCTGGGCGCCGACGTGCTCCGCGACGGTCGCGTCCAGGTTCTCGAAGGTCGCGCCGTGCGCGTGCCGCGTGAGCGGCACGTCGGCGAGGTTGACGATCTGCTTCGGTCGAGTCTTCATCGCGCGCGCGCGACCTCTCGGCCACGCGCCCTCGGTTTTCGGAGAAGCGGCGTCAGCTCACCAGGAGGCGTCGAGCTGTTTGTCCTTCTTCTTCTTCTTCTTGTCCTTGTCCTTCTTCTTGCCCGTGCCGTTGTCGGGCTGGCCGTTCACGGCGACGAGCTTCCCCTTCACCTTGCCGCCGAGGAGATCCGCCGCCATGACGGCCGCGCGGTTCGTCTTCTCCCACGTGAACTCCGAGCGGCCGAAGTGGCCGTACGACGCCGTGGCTTTGTACATCGGCGTCAGCAGGTTCAGCTCGTCGATGAGCGCCTTGGGCCGCATGTCGAAGTGGTCGAGGATGTACTTGGCGAGCTTCTCGTCCGAGACCTTGCCCGTGCCGAACGTGTTGATGTGCACGCCGACGGGCTGCGCGACCCCGATCGCGTACGCGACCTGGAGCTCGCAGCGCTTGGCGATGCCCGCGGCGACGACGTTCTTCGCGACGAAGCGCGCGTAGTAGCAGGCGCTGCGGTCGACCTTGCTCGGATCCTTGCCGCTGAACGCGCCGCCGCCGTGGCGGCCCATGCCGCCGTACGTGTCGACGATGATCTTGCGCCCGGTGAGGCCGCAGTCGCCCTGCGGGCCGCCGATGACGAAGCGGCCGGTCGGGTTGACGTGGAACTTGGTGTTCTTGTCGATGAGCTTCTTCGGCAGCACCTTCTCGATGACGAGGTCCATGACGGCCTCGCGGAGCGTCTTGTACTTCACGCTCTCGTCGTGCTGCGTCGAGACGACGATCGCGTCCGCGCGGACGGGCTCGTCGCCCTCGTACTCGAGGGTCACCTGCGTCTTGCCGTCGGGTCGGAGGAAGTCGACCTTGCCGCTCTTGCGGATCGCCGCGAGCTGGCGCGCGAGCTGGTGGGCGTAGTCGATCGGCGCCGGCATCAGGTTCGGCGTCTCGTCGCACGCGTAGCCGAACATGAGGCCCTGATCGCCGGCGCCCTGCTCCTTGTGGAGCCCTTCGCCTTCGGTCACGCCCTGCGAGATGTCCGGGCTCTGCTTCTCGATCGCCGTGAGCACCGCGCAGGTGCCCGCGTCGAAGCCCATCGACGAGTCGGTGTAGCCGATCTCGCGGACGGTCTGGCGCACGATGGTGGGCATGTCGACCCAGGCCTTGGTCGTGATCTCACCGGCGACGACGACCATGCCGGTCTTCGCGAGCGACTCGCAGGCCACGCGCGCGCCGGGATCCTGCGCGAGGATCGCGTCGAGGATGGCGTCGGAGATCTGGTCGCAAACCTTGTCCGGGTGGCCTTCGGTGACGGACTCGGACGTGAATTGGTAACGGGACATGTGCGCGTTGCTCCTCATTGGCGGCGGCGGCATTCAGGCGGGGCCGGCGCGGGGCCACGGATAGTATCTGGACGAAGTGGCAGCGCAATAGCGCGGGAGGAGCCCACCGGCCAGCGGAAACGCGCGAGATGCGCGAGATGAATGGGCACTTCTGGCCGGCGCCGGCGCCGGCGCCGGCGACGATGGCCGGCGCCGGCGACGAGGGACGCCTCGTCGCGGGACGCCGGCGAGGAAAGCTCAGCGAGCCGGCACGCGAATGCTCGGCCGGTCCGCGAGCTCCACCTCGGCGCCCGGGCGCGCGGCGATGGCGAGGGTGGCGGGCGGCGCGAAGGAGAGCGCGGCGTCCGGCCCGCCGGCAGTGTCGTAGAACTTCGCGGCGACGCGGTCCATGCGCTCGTCGCCGATCGCATCGAGGATGCGACGCCACGCGCTCGTCTCGCGCATCGCCCGGACGAACTGCTCGGCGGTCGTAAAGCTCATGGCGTGGCGCACCACCGTGTGGCGCACCATCGCGAGGCCCGCGGCGGCGAACATCTCGTCCATCGAGGCGCGCTCGGCCTCGATCTGCGGGCGCGGCGCCGAGTGCCCGGGCTCCTGCTCCTTGAGGATGCACGCCAGGCGCTCGAACGGGTCGTCGGCCTCGGCGGGCCCCAACGTCAGAATGCCGACCTTGCCGGACGGGGCGAGGGCCCCGCCCCACGTCCGCACGACCGCTGCGCGATCGGGCAGCTGCCAGAGGCCGAACGCGCAGACGACCGCGTCCCACGGACCGCCGGCGGCGTCGCTGGCCTCGCCTTGCGCCGTCGCGATCTGCGTGAAGCCGGCCTTCTGGACGGCCTCGGCGCAGAAGCGCACCATCTCCGCGCTCTTGTCGGTCGCACGCACGTACCCCTCGGCCCCGACCGCGCGCGCCGCGGCGAGCGCCTCGCCGCCTGCCCCGCACGCCGTCACGAGGACGCGCTGCCGCGGGGCGAGCGCGAGCTCGCGGATCAAATCGAGGTGGTACGGCACGAACCGAGGAACCCACTCCTCGACGTACGCCGCCGCCGCGCGATCCCACGGGGACGCCATGAACGAAGGATGCCCCACGTCCCTATCCGGGGGCAATGGGCGTCGCGCGCGGACGCCCCTCCTCGGAGCCCTTTTTTGCTAGGCTGCGCCTCGCCATGACCGAGCCCCTTCAGAGGACGCCGATTTTCGAGGAGCACGTTCGGCTGGGTGGCCGGATCGTGCCGTTCGCGGGATGGGAGATGCCTGTACAATACACGGGCATCGTCGACGAGCACACCGCGGTTCGCAAGGCCGCCGGGCTCTTCGACGTCTCGCACATGGGCCGGCTCGAGCTGACCGGCGAGCACGCGCTCGCGGTGGTCGACTACCTCGTCACGAACGACGTGAAGAAGCTCGTCGACGGCCAAGCGCTCTACACCTGCTGCTGCAACGCGCAGGGCACGATCCTCGACGACCTCATCATCTACCGCGCCTCGCAGGAGCGCATCCTCGTCGTCTGCAACGCGTCGAACCGCGCGAAGATCGTCCAGCACTTCGCGAAGGCGTGCGAGCACCACTGCGAGTTCCGCGACTTCAGCGACCAGACCGGCCTCATCGCGCTGCAAGGCCCGAAGGCGTACGCGATCCTCGCCGGCATGGGGAAGGACGGCGCCGCTCTGTCGTCGCTCAAGAGCTTCCACTTCCGCGACGCCGTCGTCGGCAACGCGCACGTCACCGTCGCCCGCACCGGCTACACCGGCGAGGACGGCGCAGAAATCTTCTGCAAGAAAGAGGACGCCGCGGGCCTCTGGCGCCAGCTCCTCGAGGTAGGAAAGGAGCACGGCCTCAAGCCGGTCGGCCTGGGCGCGCGCGACACGCTCCGCCTCGAGTCGCGCCTCTCGTTGTATGGCAACGACATCGACGAGACGACCAACCCGCTCGAGGCCGGCCTCGGCTGGGTGACGAAGCTCGGGAAAGGGGACTTCGTCGGCCGCGAGGCGCTGCAGAAGATCAAAGACGCGCCGATGCCGCGCGGGCTCGTCGGCTTCGAGATGACCGGCCGCGGCGTCGCGCGCCACGGTTACCTCTTGCGTGACCTGGGCGGCCGCGACGTTGGCGTCTGTACGAGCGGCGGACCGGCCCCCACCGTTGGCAAGAGCATCGGTCTCGGCTATTTGCCGACGGCGATGACCGCGGTCGGGACCCAGTTCCTCGTCGACTGCCGGGGGAAGAACATCGAAGCCGTGGTCGTCAAAGTCCCCTTCTACAAGCGGAGCCAGTCATGAGCGAGATCCCCCAGGAGCTGCGGTACACGCCCGATCACGAGTGGGTCAAAGCCGCAGGAAGCGACGTCACCGTCGGCATCACGGCGTTCGCGGTCGAGCAGCTCGGCGACATCACGCTCGTCAACATCGACGTGAAGCCCGGCGACACCGTCACCAAGGGCAAGGCCTTCGGGACCATCGAGAGCGTGAAGACGCTGAGCGATCTCTTCGCCCCAGTGAGCGGCAAGGTGTTGAAAATAAACGCCGACCTGGCGAATAGCCCCGAGCTCGTCAATGAAGACTGCTACGGCAAGGCGTGGATGGTCGTCATCCAGGCCGCGGGCGCGGAAGACCTTGCGGCCCTCCTCGACCCGAAGGCCTACGCAGAGCACTTGAAAGTCGCTGCACACTGAGTAAACCCGCGGGTCTAGACTCCGCGGGTCGCCGTCGCCAATGCTCCTCGATGGTCGGGGGGAGTTCACACGAGAGGATCGGAAAATGTCGCTTGGTCGCCTTCTTAAGCCCGGATTCGCCGTCGCGTTCGCTGCCCTCACCGTCTTCGCTTGCGGAAGCGGCCAGGGCGACGAGTGCTCGAAGGACACCGACTGCCACTCGAACCTGACGTGCCAGCCCGTTGTCGGACGGCCGAAGCTCTACTGCTGCCCGACGCCGGCCACGTCCAGCAACTACGCCATCTGCCATCCGGACCTGACCGCGGCGCCGCCTCCGGCGACGTCGTCGGGCGGTTCGTCATCGTCGAGCTCGAGCTCCTCTTCTTCGAGCGGCGGCGGCGACGCCTCCCACGAGTAGCCGCCCGACCGCCTGACCCTATAAGCCCGAGACGATGCGCTACCTCCCGCACACCCCCGACGAGATCAATTCAATGCTGCAGGCGATCGGCGTCCCGTCGATCGATCACCTGTTCAGTCCCATCCCCGAGGGGGTGCGGTTCAAGGGAATGCTCGCGATCGAGCCGTCCCTCGACGAATCGCGCCTGATGGACCACCTGACCGCGCTCGCGGCGAAGAACGGCGCGGCGACCGCGCTGTCGTTCCTCGGCGCGGGCGCGTACGACCACCACGTTCCGCCGGTCGTCGACCAGCTGCTGCTCCGCGGCGAGTTCTACACGGCGTACACGCCGTACCAGGCGGAGGTCGCGCAAGGCACGCTGCAGGCGATCTTCGAGTTTCAGACGATGTGCTGCGAGCTGTTCGGCATGCCGCTCGCGAACGCCTCAATGTACGACGGCGCCAGCGCGGCGGCCGAGGCGGTGCTGATGGCGCGGCGGCTCACCAAGCGCACGCACGTGCTCGTGAGCGACGGCGTGCACCCCGAGTACCTGGAGACGATCCGCACGTACGTGCGCGGCTTGCCGGGCGGCGCCGCGGAGATCGAGATCGTTCCGCACGCCCCGTCCGGCACCGCGGATCTGGAGACCCTCAAGCGCCTCCTGCGCGCCGACACCGCGTGCATCGTCGTCGGCTACCCGAACTTCTTCGGCTGCGTCGGCGACCTCAAGGCGATCGCGGACCTCGCGCACGCCAAGGGCGCGCTCCTCGTCACGGCGACGGCCGAGCCCTACGCGCTCGCGCTCGTCGAGCCGCCGGGCGCGCTCGGCGCGGACATCGCCGTCGGCGAAGGGCAAGCGCTCGGCCTCCCCCCGCAGAACGGCGGCCCCGGCTGCGGCCTCTTCGCGTGCCGGGACGGCCGTGAATTCCTGCAGAACGTCCCCGGCCGCCTCTGCGGCGAGACCGTCGACAAGAGCGGCCTTCGCGGCTACGTGCTCACGCTCGCGACGCGCGAGCAGCACATCCGCCGTGACCGCGCGACCAGCAACATCTGCACGAACCACGCGCTTTGCGCGCTCGCGATCACGATCCGCGCGAGCCTGCTCGGCAAGAAGGGCTTCGTCGACGTCGCCAACCAGTGCCTCGCCAAAGCCGAGTACTTGAAGGCGGCGCTCACCAAGACGGGCGCGTGGGAGCCGGCGTTCACCGCCCCCACCTTCAACGAGTTCGTGGTGCGATCGAAGAAAGGCGCCGTGAAGCCGCTCCTCGACAAGGCGCAGGCGCAGGGCATCCTCGCCGGCGTCGACCTCGGGCGCTGGTTCCCGAAGAAGACCAACGAGCTGCTCGTCTGCGTCACCGAGCGCCACGCGCGCGAGGATCTCGACCGCCTCGTCGCCGCGCTCCGCTAGAATAGACGAGCGGCGCAATCAAATCCTCGATGACGTCGCTTGGAGACAGGATCCGCGACTACGAGGTGTGGGGACGCCTCGGCGAAGGCGGCATGAGCGAGGTGTGGCTCGCCAAGCACGTGACGCTCAACATCCCCGTCATCATCAAGACGCTGCGCGGCGCCATCGCCGACGTAAAGGGCACGTCGCGCATGCTCAACGAGGCGCGCCTCATGGCCCGCGTGACGAGCCCGCGCGTCGTCCGCGCCATCGACGCCGGCGTGCACGAGGGTTTGCCTTACCTCGTGCAGGAGTACGTCGACGGCATCGACCTGGCGGAGCTCGATCGCCGCCGCCGCGCCGCGCTCGGCGTCGGACTGCCGCTCTGGTTCGTCAGCCACGTGATGAAGGAGATCTGCAGCGCGCTCCACACCGCACACCAGGCCGGCGTCATCCACCGCGACGTGAAGCCGTCGAACATCTTCGGCTCGCCGGACGCGGGGATCCGCCTCGGCGACTTCGGCATCGCCGTCGGCAGCGGCGACGGCAAGGCGCCCGAAGCGAGCGGAACGATCAACTTCTGCGCGCCGGAGCAACTGAAGGGCTTGGACGTCGACCGGAAGACCGACGTGTACGGCGCCGGCGCGACCGCGTGCGACCTGCGGTACGGCCGCACGCCCTATCCGACGCTCGCCGCCATCCTCGACCCTTTGCACCCGCCCACGCTCCCGGCTCCCTCGACGCCGGCCGAGGCGTACTTCCAGTTCCTCGTGCGGCGCATGGTGGAGAAGGACGCGGCCAAGCGCCCTGAAGATCCGGCGGAGGCCGGGCGCCACTTCGCGACGCTTGCGCGCGCGCTGCGGCCGACGTCGCTGCGCGGCCCGGTCGCGTGCATCGACAAGAACACGTTCAAGTTGGGCATCTGCACCGTGAGCTTCTCGGTGGGGGACCTCGCGACCGCACAGGCGGACGCGCTGGTATCGAGCGCCAACTTCGAGCTACGCATGCGTACCGGCGTCGGCAACGCGCTGCGTTTACGAGGCGGCGATGAGATCGAGGCGGAGGCGCTCGCGCTTGGCCAGCAGCCGCTCGGTTCGTGCGTGGCGACGGGCGCCGGGCGACTCGCCGCGAAGCACGTCCTTCACGCCGTCAGCGCGTGGAACGAAGCGTCGTGCGTCGGTCGCGCGATGCACCGCGCGCTGCTGTTGTCCGACGAGCTCGGGCACCGTTCGCTCGCCTTCCCCGCGCTCGGCACGGGCTCGGCGCGGGTCAGCCTAGAGATGTGCGCGAACGCGATGATGAGCGCCCTCGCGTGGCACCTTGCGCTCGGCGGCTCGCGCCTCGATCACGTGCGCGTCTACCTGGGGGACGAGCAAAAGCTTAGGGTGTACCGCCACGTGGCGTCCGAGGCGCTGCGGGACAGCGAGGACGAGCGCCCCGCGTTCCTCGAGCTAGGCCTGCCCGCCGAGGGCGGGGAGGTCCACGCGGAGGCGGCGACGAAGATCGATGCGATTCGCCAGGGGTCCGGGCCGCTGTAGGGAGGTGGCCTGGGACGGGGTTCGGGACGGTTGGATGGGATGCGAAGCCCGTTGGAGCGACGGCCCGGTGACCGGCACTCGGTGGCGGTGCAGAAATTCGTGAGCAAGCTAAGTAGTTTCTGCGGTAGCTGCGCGCAAGGAGTTCGGCAACCCCAAGCCGCCGGCGTTCGGTACGCCGCTTGCTCAAGCGTGCCTCATGCATTTCCTCTCGTTCTCTCTGAAGCGCGCCCATCTTCGGACGCTCGCCCTCGTCCGCCCCTGGCTTCACGACACCCCCATCACGCCTGCGCGCTTCGACCTTCTCTACGCGCTCCGCGGCATGAACTGCCGCGTTGCGCAATCCGCGCTCACGCGCGCGGTGGGCCTCGCTGCGCCAACGGTCAGCCGAACCCTGCGCCGCCTCGAAGAGCTCGGTCTGATCCGCCGGGCTCGGGTCATGCACGACAAGCGCATGAATCTCGTCGAGTTCACGAGCGCTGGCTTCCACGAGTTCGAGCGCGTCTTTCGGCAGGTCTTCCGCCCCGGGCACCTGACCAAGGCCTACGCGGCTGCGTTGGGGATCGGCGCACGCATCATCGCGCCTCTCCGCCGCCTGCACACGCAGCATCGCCAAATCGCTGTTTGCTTTGGCGACCGCTCCACGCTCCATTTCCCGTTCTTGCAGCGCGCCCGCCCCGCCTGCGGCGGCCCCAGCTGGCTCACATCTTTTTATCGCGCCCCGCCCATCCGAACGTGATGCTGATGACCGGCTCTTTGTCGCGCGTTGTCCAGCTCGTGCTCAGGTTGATCGACATCGGCCGGACGTGCAGTTCGGGCTGATTCAAGTCCTGCGCCGCATCGTTACCAAGAAGAGCCTGAAGCGGCGACTCCTTCTTCTCCGGCTGATCCTCGGGCGGCATGACGGAGACGACCTGCGTGTCGATGCGGGCCATCTCCCCGACGCCATGCTCGGCGTGGAGCGGTATTCGGGCGAATCCGCAGGTGCTCGCGTCGTGCATCCCGCTGCTCGCCTCGATCAAGATCGGCATGCGGCTCATCTCTTGCTGCCGCCGCTCGGCGAAGCTGGTCGGGCCGGCGCTCGGGTCGCGCTCGGGCGAAGGAGCGCGGTGTACGACGAACTGCACGTGCGTGCGCTCGCGCGCCGCGTAGATGACGAGGCCGCCTGGGGCATCGGCTACCTTCGCGAGGGTGAGCGTCGCTTTCGCGCCGATCGGGCGCGCGCCCCGCGTCGAGGGGTCGACCCAGGCGTCCTGCATCTCCAGCTGGGCCTTGCCGCCCCCGAGGTCGACGAAGCGCTCCTGGTGGACGGCTGTGACCTCGAATTTGCGCGGCATATCCCGGAAGCTGGTGGCCTTGCCGGTCTTGCTGCGCGGCACCGGGAGGAAATGCGGCGCCATGTGCACACCCGGCTCGAGCGACGGGCTCCACTCCGCTGGGCCGCCGCTTTCGTCGATGTCGAGATCGACGGCGCGCTCCGAGAAGCAGACGTCATGTGTCTCGTCGGTCATCCCGAAGCCGTTGCCCGTGCTGAAGTCCTTCGCCGCTTTGGCCGACGAAAACATCATCACGAAGTCGAACTTGCCCCCGGTGCGCGGCTCGGACGGCGGGCGAGCGACGATGAAGCCCGGCACCTTCTCGGCGGCCGCAATTGCCTTTGGCGCTTCGCCGACGGGGTGTTGCGTCACCTGTCCGGTCGGAAGCGACGCGAACTTGATCGTGTCGGCGTGCGCCGTCGGCGCGAGCGACGCAGCGCCGCCGAGAATGACGAGAGCGAGTGCGCGGGAGGCAAATGTTCGGCGAATCATCAGATCGTCCTCAGGTAAGCCTCGAGCGCGTCGAGGTCCGTCTCGGAGAGCTGCTTGGTGTGGCCCATCTTGCCGTCGACGTCCTTCAGCAAGTCTTTGAGCGTCTTGTAGCGGCCGTCGTGGAAGTACGGGCCGGTGCCGCCGACGCCCTTGAGTGACGGCGTGTTGAACGTGTCGCCCCTGTCTGCCTTCGCCTTGCTCTTCACGTCGTGGAGCTGGCCGTCGGAAAAATCCGCGCCCGGCACGTGGCACTCGGCGCACTTCGTCTCCTTCGAAAGGAAGACCTGCTCGCCCCGCGCGACCTTTGCGTCCTTCGGCGCCTTGGCGACCGCGCCGTTCGGCGGCGCCAGCGTCGTGATGTAGCTGACGATGGCGTCGAGCTCCGCGCTGTGGAGGCCGCCGCCGTCGAGGCGGTCGAACGTCGTCGTGAGGTGGTCGCGGAGCGTCTTTTCGCCGTTGCTCCACGAGTACGGCGGCGTCGTGCCGACGCGGCCCGCGAGGAGGATC
The DNA here is from genome assembly GCA_043785185.1 of Myxococcales bacterium. Lineage (GTDB taxonomy): Bacteria > Myxococcota_A > Polyangia > Polyangiales > Polyangiaceae > JANYHK01. Next base: position 11,700 of record JAYVXL010000012.1, on the reverse strand, counting down.
GTGCGACGCGGGCCGTCCGGCGTCGCCCAGGTGATGGCGTCATCGCGACCGTCGGGGTGGCAGCTCGCGCACGCGCGGCCGTCCTTGGCGATGCGATTGTCACCGGCGGCGTGGAAGAGTAGGCGCCCGAGCGCGACCTCGGGGGCGATCTTCTTGTCGGCGACGGGCAGCTCGATTCGGCCGGCGTGCTCGCGGGGGTTGGACTTCTCGGCCGTGAGGGGGATGTTCGTGAGCTCGATGACGTCGATGACGCGGTCGAACTGCGACCACACGATCGCGCGGCGCTTGGGGCCGTCGAGCGCGATGCCTGTCGGGCCGGCGCCGACGCCCCAGCGCCGCTTCTCCGCACGCGCCGGGCTGGCGGCGGCGGAGTCGAAGGCGATGACGTCGTCGATGCCGAGGCAGGTAACGAGCAGGTTCTTCGTCACCGGATCGACGATCGCCGCGCGCGGGAGCAGGCACGGCTCGTGGTGGTCACGCGGCTCGTCTGCTCCGCCCATGAACATGCGCTCGCGGTGCGTCGCGAGCGACGTGTCGATCGGCGCGGCGCTCGTGTCGTCGATGACGGCGACGTTGGCTTGCTCGGTCGGGCTGTCGTCGTCGCCGTAGCCCTCGCCGCGAATGTCGGGGTCTCCGTTGTCGACGAAGACCTCCGGCGCCAGCACGCGGCCGCCCGGGTCGATCGACTTCGCGAGCGCGTAGCCCTGGCACGAGGAGCGCGAGCCGCGCTCTTGGTCGGCGTCGCTCTCCTTCGCCATTTCGGCGAAGCGCTTCTCCATCTCCGGGGTTACCTTGATGCCGGCCGCGCGCATCTTCGCCGGCTGCGCCCGCATCGTGCGGCGCTGCATCGCGACGAGCGGATCGCGGCCGCGCAGCTTGACCGGCGACTTCAGCTGGCTCGTCGCCAAATCGACGACGCTCATCTGCGAGCCCACGGCGTGCGAAACGAACGCGGTCTTGCCGTCGTCGCTGACGACCACCGCGCGCGGCTCGCGCGGGAGTGCCATGTCGAACTTCTGCGCGAGCGTATCGGCGTCGTAGCCGGCGAGGCTCCGGCCCCAGCCGCTCGAGACGAGCACCGTCGCATCGGGCGTCAGCGCCAGCGCGACCGGCTCGACCGCCGTGTCGAACGAGCACGACGTCGGGATCGGCTTGTCGGCCGCGCCGGGCGCGAGCGCGAGAACCTGGCTTCTGTCCTTCACCGTGACGAGCAAGCGGCCGTCCGGGGTCAGGATCATGTGGCCGGGCGTGCCGTCGACCGGCGTCGACGCGAGCAGCCTCTTGGCGTCGAGGTCCACGGTGAGAACGGCATGCACGTCTTCGTCTGACACATAAGCGACGGTCTTGCCGTCCGCCGTCGCGAGGACCACGCTCGAACTCACGCCCGTGGCGTTCACCGCCTTGACGGCCGCCTTCGCGAGCTTGTGGCATGGGGCGGACGGCGCCTTCGCTGCGGCCTGCGTCCCTTGCGGCGCCTTCACGCCCGGCGCCTCGCCCGCCTTGCCCCCGCACGCCGCCGCCGCCACAGAACCGACGATGGCCGTCAAGACCAGCCCGCTCCACCTATGCATGAATCCTCCGTCTACTCCTGTACTACGCCGCGCCCGCGCCGTTCCTGCCCACGCCGGCTTCGCCCGCACCCGCACCCGAGACGACGATCGCAGCGCCTGCGAGGATAAGCGCCGCTCCCGCCGCGCCCGCCGTTCCGAGGCTTTCATGGTACACGAAAGCCGCGAGCACCATCGCGACGAGCGGCTCGAGGAGCGTGAGCGTCGACGCGTGGCTCGCCTGGACGCGGCGCAGTCCCCAGGTGAAGACGATGCCGGCGAGCGCGCCCGGCCCGACGGCGCCCAGCGCGACGACGGACGCCGCGGCCGGTGCGGCCGACCAGGCGTCACGCGGGACGAAGAGCGCGAGCAGCGGGGTCGCGACGAGGCCGTGGTAGAACATCAGCTCGCTCGCCGAGAACGTCGGCGCGAGGCGCTTGTTGACGAGCACGTTCGACGCGTAGAAGAACGCGCTCCCCGCGCCGCACGCTGCGCCCGTCCACGCGCCGGCGCCGCCGTTCGCCGCGCTCCAGGGCGCGAGGAGTAGAACGAGGCCCGCGAACGAAACGGCCGCCGCGCCGAGCGTGCGCACACCGGTGCGCTCGCCGAGGACCAGCGGCGCCGAGAGCGCGACGAGGATCGGCGTCAGGTAGTGCGTGAGGACAGCGACCGCCACCGTCGTCTTCTGGTACGCGGCGAAGAGGAGGACGACGTTCATCGCGTCGGCGATCCCGACCCACACGAGCAGCCCCCACGCGGGCGCGTCGGCGCGGACGCGCACGCGGTCGACCGCGCAGAACGGCGCGCTCACCGCGGTCACCACGACCATCATGATCACGGCCTCGAGCGCCGGCTCGAGGTGCCCGAGCTTCTCGGCGCGACGAAGAATGACCGGCCACGTCCCCCAGCAGCACGCGGCGGCAGCGACGAGGGCGTAGCCGATGGCGCGCGAGCGCCCGCGAGCGCGCCCGCGAGCGCGCGCCGACTCCGGGCTCACGAGGGCTTCGCGAGCGGCGGCGCGGGCGCGCCCGCGGGCGGCTCGAGGCTCATCTTCTTCAACCTGTCGACGAGCTGCAGCGCCTCGAGCGGCGTCAGTCGGTCGACGTCGACCGCGCGGAGGAGCTCCATCGCGGGGTGCTCTTTGGCCGCGGCGCCGCCGAACAAATCGAGCTGCGAGCGACCGGCGCGCGTCTTTCCGCGCATGGACGCGTGCGCGCCGCTCGGGAGCGCGGCGCCCTTCTCGAGCGACTCGAGGATCGTGCGCGCCCGCGCGAGGACGAGCTCGGGCAGCCCGGCGAGCCGCGCGCACGCTACGCCGTAGCTCCGCGACGCCGCGCCGCGCACCAGCTTGTGGAGGAACACGATGTCGCCGGCGTGCTCGCGCGCGGTGACGCTCCAGTTCTCGCAGCCGGGGTGCGTCATCGCGAGCTCGGTGAGCTCGTGGTAGTGCGTGGCAAAGAGCGCGCGGCAGCCGACCGCGTCGTGCAGGTGCTCGGCCACCGCCCATGCGATGGCGAGGCCGTCGTACGTGCTCGTGCCGCGGCCGATCTCGTCGAGGACGACGAGCGAGCGCCGCGTCGCGCGGCGCAGGACGTTCGCCGTCTCCTTCATCTCCACCATGAACGTGCTCTCGCCCTTGGCGAGGTTGTCGCTCGCGCCGACGCGCGTCAGCACGCGATCGACGACGCCGACGCGCGCGCGCCGCGCGGGCACGAACGAGCCCATTTGCGCGAGGATCACGCACAGGGCCACCTGACGCATGAGCGTCGACTTGCCGCTCATGTTCGGTCCCGTCACGAGCCAGAGGCGCGTGCGCGGGTCCTCCGCGTCATCGGCGGCGCCGCTGGAGGCGTCGAGGCGCACGTCGTTCGGCACGAAGCGGCCGGCCGCCGCGAGCCTCTCGACGACGGGGTGGCGGGCGTCCTCCAGCGCGATCTCGAGCGAGTCGTCCACCGTCGGGCGCACGTAGTCGGCGGCGTGCGCGACCTCGGCGAGCGCGCTCGCGACGTCCCACTCGGCGATGCGCGTCGCCACCGCGCGGAGGCGCTCGTTTCCCTTCGCGACCTCCTTGCCGAGCCCCGCGTACAGCTCGGCCTCGCGCGCGGCCGCGCGCGCCTCGGCGTGCGAGAGCTTGTCCGCGAGCTCGTCGAGCTCGTCGCACGTGAAGCGCTCTCCGGTCGCGATGGTCTGCTTGCGCCGCCACGCGGCCGGCGCCTTGCCGACGTGCGAGCGCGTGACCTCGATGTACCAGCCGAAGACGCGGGTGTAGCGGAGCTTCAAGCTGCCGATCTGGGCGCTCTCGCGCAGGCGCGCCTCGAGCTCCACGATGAGGCGCTGCCCGTCGGTCGCGAGCGTCCGCGCCTCGTCGAGCACGGCGTCGAAGCGCTCGCGAATGACTCCGCCGTCGCTCGCGCGGGCGGGCGGATCGTCGGAGACGGCGCGCGCGAGGAGCGCGTGCAGCTCGGCGCACGGGTCGACCCACGCCGCGCCGGGCGCGATCCCGAGCGCCTCACGCGCGCCCTTGTCGGGGCAGCCCTCGAGCGCGGCGGCGAGCGCAGGCAGCTCGCCGAGCGACGCACGGAGCGCCGCGAAGTCCCGCGGCGCCGCGCGATCGACGGCAAATTTCACGTTCAGGCGCTCGACGTCGGCCACCTTCGCGAGCCGCGCCCGCACTTCTGCGCGGAGCCCCGGCTGCGTGACGAACAGCTCCACCGCGTCGTGCCGCCGGCGGATCTCGGCCACGTTCGTCCGCGGCGCGAGGAGGCGCCGTCGCAACAGGCGCGCGCCGGGCGCCGTCCTCGTCTGGTCGATCTGCGTGAGCAGCGCGCCCTTCGCGCCCCCGTCCATCGTGCGCACGAGCTCGAGGTGCGCTTGCGTCGCGTCGTCGAGGACGAGCGTCTCGCCGAGCTCGTAGAAGGCGAGGCGCGCGACGGGGAGCGGGCGGTTCGGCTCGCACTCGGACGCCATCGCCACGCACCGCGCGGCCGCCCGGCGCGCGAGCTCCGACGGGCACGCGCGCCTCGCCTCGCCTGCGCCGAGCACGCGGTCGAGGACGCCATCCACGTCCGCGTCGACGAGCGCGCGCGACCTTGCGTCGCGGACGACGGCGCTCGGCCGCGCGGCGCTGAGCTCCTTCGCGAGCGCCTCCGCGCCGGGGCCCGCGAGCACCTCGCGCGGGTCGAGGCGCACGAGCTCGCCGAGCGCGCTCGCCGCGTCCTTCGCCTCGCACGCCGTGAGCTCGCCGGTCGACACGTCGAGCGCCGCGACGCCGAACACGTCGCCGGCATCACCGCCCTCGACCGCGACCAGGTAGTGGTTCTCCCGCGCCGTCAGCCCGGCGTCGTCGTACGCGATGCTGGGGCTCACGACGCGCACGACCTCGCGCGGGACGATGCCCTTCACCGTGGCCGGGTCGGCCATTTGCTCGCAGATCGCGACCTTGAAGCCCTGCTCGAGCAGCCGCTGGATGTACGCGCTCGCGGCGTGGTGCGGTACGCCGGCCATCGGGATCTCGTCGTCCGAGCCCTTGTTCCGCGCCGTCAGCGTGAGGTCGAGCGCGCGCGCCGCGGTGACGGCGTCCTGGAAGAACAGCTCGTAGAAGTCCCCCATCCGAAAGAAGAGGAGCGCGTCCTCGTGCGACGCCTTGGCGGTCAGGTACTGCCGCATGACGGGCGTGTTCGCCGCGCCGCCTTCCTTGCCCTTCGCCATCGCGAACGGTCTAGGCGAACCGCGCGGGAATTTCTACAAGGAGCGGCTCAGAAATACGGCGTGTGCGCCAGGCCGACGGCGTTCAGATCGATCAGCACGAGCCCCTGCGACGCGCCGTCCACGAGCGCGAGCTGGCCGAGCGAGTCGATGAAGTGCATCGACTGCGGGCTCACCGCCGACGTCGACGACGCGATGTTGATGACGAGCGGCGCGAACTGCCCTCGCGTCGTGAACTTCCACTGCAGATCGCGCACGGGGAAGAGCCCCGCGCCTTTGTCGTCGACGCCGTTCCACACGACGAACGAGAACGCCGGGTTGCGCAGCGCGAGGACGCTGTTGCGATCCGGCGCGGTAGCACCGGTCGCGTTCGCCTTCGGCGACGGCACCGCCGGCGCGCGCGACGAGAGCAGCGCCTCACGCGGGTCGCACGAGAGCACGCACGCGCCGCCGGCGTCGGTCTTGACGCGATTCAGCATCCCGACCGCCGAGCCGACCGTGAGCCATACGCCGCCCGCGCGCACCTGGAAGCGCACCTGGTGGTGGAAGCAGCAGCGCGCGCGCTTGAGCGTCTCGACGTTCGACGGGTCACGGCCGACGACCTGCCGCGCGTTGGCGAGCACCGCCCCTGGGTACGCGTAGCGGCCGACGACGAGGTGATCGTCGTACGCCTCGAGGACCGGGAAGTCACGCCACGGGCTCTGGTCCGCGGCGGCGCCGAACTGGCTCGTGCACGCGTCATGACGCTGCTGCGGGGACGCGTTCTCGAGGCTGCCCGACCAGCACGTGTTGCCGTTCTCGCCCCAGTAGGGATCGCTCGCGTCGAGGATCTCGTCGGTGATCTGCACGTAGTCGGTCAGGGTGGAGGCGAGCTGCGGCGGCGGCGTGAGGCCGCGGGTCTGCATCTCGCTCGCGAGCGCCGCTGCGCGCGCGGCGCCGATGCGCGAGTCCTCGATCCCCTTGCGGCAGAAGAGCGCGCTCGCGTTCGGCAAGAAGAGCGTCTTGTAGTCGTCCTGGGTCTCCATCGCCGTCGCGAGCGAATTGCCGTCGAGCGCCGGGAGCGCGCCCTCGTAGGTGACCGTCCAGTCCTGATCGATGTGGACCTGCGGATCCTCCCACGAGAAGCGCACGCCGGGGAGCGCGTTCGCGCCGCCCGGCACCGTGCCCGGCTCCGGCTTGGGGTCGGGATTGGGCGCTACGCCGGTGCGGAAGAGGCTCGGATCGGCCAGCGTGCGGGCCGTCGGCAGGAGCACCGGGTTCACGCGCCCGCTCGCGCCGACCGTCGTGAGCGCCGTGTTCTGCGAGAAGAGCTGGGGGAGGCCGTTCAGCTGCGGCGCGTGGATGCCCGTCGTGTTGTCGCTGCGGAGGAAGAAGCTCGAGCGCGGCCGGTTCGGCGCGCTGACGGGGAAGAAGAACTCCTGCGAGACCTTCGCCGACGTATCGCCCGCGGAGAAGGCCGAAGGGACATGGTAGGGATCGATGTCGGTGGGCCCGCCGGCGAGCGGCTTCGGCTCCGGTGGCGCGATGGCGTTCGGCGGGTTGTCGGCGTCCATCGGATCGGGGCGGCGACAGGGCGCGTCCCAGTCGTCGACGTCGATCGAAACCATGGTCCCGTTCGAGAGCGTGACGAACGCGAAGATACCGCGCAGGCGCGTCGGGCCGAGCATGGGGACGTCGCTCGTCGCGATGTCCGCGCGGTAGCAAATGCCCGCGCCTTGATCGCCGGCGTTGGGGTCGGCCTTCGGGTTCGGGTTGCAGAACAGGCCGCCGCGCGCGCTCGTGACCGGGTTGTCGCACACGTGCGTGAGCGGGAAGTCGTGCCGCACGAACGACACCGTCGCGACCGGCGCGTTGAAGCGGATGCGGTCGGGCGGCTGGAACGGGTTCACCTCGGGGTGCGGAGAGCGCAGCGGACCGCGCGCCGTGGTCGGCAGGTCCGACACGTCGAAGACCATGACGCTGCCTTCCTGCTTGTCGACGGCGTAGAGGTACTTCTTGTAGTCGCTCGTCGTCGGGCTCACGGCGATGTCGCCGACCGAGACCTTGCGGAGCGTGTCGAGGGCGCTCGTGGCGACGAGCGGCGGGAGCTCGCGCGGCTGGCCGCGCTTGGACAGGTCGAGGACGTGGATGAGCGGCAGGCCGTCGTCCGCCACGTAGAGCGTCGTGCCGTCACGCGCCGCCGCGGTGGCGTGCGCGTGGTTGCCGGGGCCGAAGTCGAGCGGACCGGGGCCCGCGTCGGCGTCGGCTCCGGCGTCGGCCGGCGCGCCTGCGTCGAGCGGAGGTCCGCCGTCGACCGGCGCGCCGCCCTCACCCGCGCCGCTGTCGGGCACGCCGGCATCCACGGGAGGCGGACCCGAGCAGAGCGCGGGGGACGGCGGCGCTTCGGGCGCGGCGCCCTCGTAGCGGATCCCATCGCCCCACGCGGCCACCGCCGTCGGCGCGGGGGGCAGCGTGTCGGCCAGCGTGGTGTCGCTCGTGAACACGCACTTCGACAGCGCCCCCGGCGCGTACGTCGCGCCGTCCGACGTGCCTAGGCCCGCGCCGCGCACGAACGGCGCCGGATCGATCGTGACGACGCGCGCCTTGCGGCGGGCGCCGTCGCCCGGGAGGACGACCGCGATCTCGTAGGTCGGCGGCGCGGCGGGGTCGGTCGTGTCGACGTGCGGCACGACGACCATCGCGCCGGGCGCTTGGTCGAGCTGGCACACCGGCAAGGCCGGCAGCGTGGGCGGCGGCGGCGCGTCGCCGGCGGCGAGCCCCTGCGAGACTTGCGAGTCGCCGAGGATGTTGCGGCTCGCGATCGCGTAAATCGCAGGCTTGTTCACCTCCGCCGCCGCGACGAACGCGAGCTGCGCGTCGGGCGCGACGGCGACGTCGGTGGGGAGAGCGCCGACCGGGATGAAGTTGATGCCCGGCGTCGAGCGGTCCCCGTCGATGACGTAGCCCGCGGTGAGATCGACGGCGGCGACCTCGCCGCGGGCGGTCTGCGTGACGAGCGCGTAGAGGTGGTACGCCAGCGAGGAGCCGTCGACGCCCGCGGGCACCGGCGCGCACTTCGCCTGCGGCTGCGGCTCCGCCTTGATCGGGATCTGCAGCGCGGGGTTTTGCGGGTCGGGCGCGAAGACGCGCATGCACACGACGTCGACCCGCTGCGCGCGCTCGAAGGTGCGCACCGGCACGTTCGCCGCCGACTGCGCGCAGCTGGCGGTACCCGCCATCGCGCCGAGGACGACGGCGCACGCGCCGAGCGCGGCGCCCAATATCGGCCGGAGCGCCTTCATTGCGAGCCCTTCGGCAACGTCGGCACTCCGAGCGTGAAGACGACCTTCTCGAACGTGTCCTTACGCGCGCGGCTGTTGTCGAGATCGATGAGCTGCACGTACGACTGCGTGAAGCTCGCGAGGTACGCGAAGCGGTATTTCTTCAAGTCGAGACCCGGCTCGCGCGGATCGGCGGGCACTTGGCGGCGGAGGGCGACCTCGTCCCGGTCGAACGGGTCGAACGTGAGCGCGAACGGCCCAGGGCCGACGCGTAGAATGTTCTCGATCGTGTTCGTCTGCGGGTCGATGATGAAGACCGACGCCGAATCGAAGCACACGACGAAGAGGCGCATCGCGTAGTTGCCGTCCGCGTCGACGATGGGCGCGAGGTACAGCTTCGACGGCCCGAACGAGAGCGGGATATTGCCGGACACCTGCAGGCGATCGGCGTCGTACGTCTTGTCGCCGCGGACGCTCGGCTCGCCGATCTCCCCGACGATGATCGACGCGGGGCTGCGGTTCGCGAAGTAGACGCGCGCGGGGAGGCGCGCGCAGTTCTGGAGCTCCGCGGCCACCTGCGTCTGCGGGCGGTTCGGTCCGGCGGGCGCGACGGCCTGCGCGCAGACGGTCCGCGGCGTCGGATCGATCACCATGCCGCGCGAGTCGGTGCCTCCGGCGTTCGCGCTCAGCGTGAACGCCCCCTCCCGGACGAGGAACGGCCGCGGCCCGCTCTGCCCCGAAGGCTGCGTGTAGTTGTAACCCTCGTCGTCGTAGTAGCGGAGTAGCGAGATGTCCGTCGACGCGCGGCTCGTCTCGAGGAACGCCGGGTGCGGCACGAGCGACGGGTCGAACGCCGCCTCGGCGTGCGGGATCGCGACGATGCCGTTGCCGCCCGCGGCGACGCCGTCGAGGATGAACTCGAGCGCCGGGCTCCCGCGCACGGGGTCGACGCCCGTGGAGAAGAGGCTGACCTTCGTGTCGGTCTGGTGGGTGATGACGATGGCGGTGCCGTCCTCGCTCTGCGCCATGCCGAACGGCTCGCCGGGCATCGTGATCTGGCGCGAGTTGCCGGCCTCGCTCGCGTTGTTGCCGGCGTGGTGGGCCCCGTCGCAGCGGCCCTTCGTGCGCGCGCCGCAGCTCAGTTTGAACGGCGGGTACGTGTCGACCGTGTCGCCCTCCGCGGGCGCGATGGTCGGATCGTCGGGCGCGAGATCCGCCCACGTGAGCGACGCGTCGCCGCGGACCGGGACGAAGAGGCGATCGCTGCCGGCCGCGCGCTCGCAGTGCGAGCCCGGGTTGCACGTCGTGTCGGTGCACGACGGAAACTGCACGCGCGTCGTGTCGGCGACGCACACCGAGCGCGGCCGCGCGAGCTGCAAGTCCGTCGCGAACGCGCCGATCGTCGCCGAGTCGCGCACGTAAATCGACGCGTCGATCGGCGGCGCGCACGTCTCACCCAGCGGTTGCCGCTGGCCGGAGCCGTCGGTTTTGTAGACGGGCGGTGTCTGGCTCGGCGTGTCGCACTGAACGCCGGTCGCCGGGCGAACGAGCGCGAGGTTCGGGTTGTTGGGGTCGTCGATCGTGAGGACGGCGTGCTTGCGGATCAGGTGAAGGTCGTAAGACTGAATCGTCCCGCCGTTCCACTGCAGGTCGAAATCCGAGTTGGCGACGTACAGCACGTTGCCGCCGCGCGAGACGCCGAGCCCGACCGGAAAATAGATCTGCTTCGGCGGGGGCGCCGTACCGTCGCCGGTCGAGTAGCACGCGGACGCCGCGCAGGCGGCGAGGGCCCCCAGCACAAGCGAAATCCCAAGCAATCTCATTTACGGGGGCGGAGCCTAGTCACACGCGAGGGAGGTGTCCACACGGTTGCGCGCGGGACCGGACGGCGCGGCGCGACGGGGCTTGCCGTCGCGCGGCCGCCGCTATTCGATCCGCAGCGTGACGCGGAACGTGCGGACGGTCGGGCTCCCCTCCCACCCGCGACGCTTGGCGAGCTCGAGCAGGTGGTCGCCCGCGTCGGACGGCGCCCGCCACGTGAAGGTGCGCATCCCGGCGCCGCCATCGGTGTCGTCGCTCGGCGGCACGGACGCCTGCGCCGCCGGCCCGAGCCCGCCGTCACGCGCGACCGTCCAGTCGAGCCCCGACGAAGGCTTGGTCGCGAGCGAGACGGTGATCGTCTGCCCCGACTTCACTTTGAACGTCTGCCCGTCGTCCGTGATGTACAGCTTGAGCGTTCCGCTGGAGGACGGCTGAATCGGGTTCCCCGCCTTGTCGCCGACCGTCACGACCCAGGCGTCGTTCAGGCGCTCCTGCAGCATGCGCTCGCTCATCCAGGCGTAGCCGCCGTCGCCCCAGCTCGTGCCCCAGCTGTTGTGGATCTTGAACTGCGGCTGGCCGTTCGCCGTCCGGTAGCCCGCGATGACGACCGCGTGGCCGCCGGTGCCGTCCGGCTCCCAGTCGGGCATGACGCCGCCGTTCGACGCGCTCGCGCGCGACCACGTGCCCATGTTGAGCTCGATGTTCGACCAGATCGCCTGGCCCGACGCGAGCAGGTCCATGACCTGCGACGCGTTGCCCTTGCCCGACGTCGCGCGGCTGTCGAGCGACTGAAGGGCGAGGATCTTGAAGTCGCCCGAATTCTCCGCGCGGGTGCGCTCGGTGACGAGGTCGGGATCGTCGCGCCACGAGCCGCCCGTGATGCCGTACGCGTCTTTGCAGTAATGCTCGTTGCTCACCCACGCGTCGAGCTTGCAGGCCTTGTGCGGGTCGTAGGGCCACGACGTGTCCGTCACGATCGGGTGGCCCGCGCCCTCGTGGTGCAGCAGCGACCACTCGTCGTGCGCGACGACGTGGAGCGGCGTGAAGACGTCGCTGCGGCCCGCGCGGCGCACGGCGTTGTCCATCACGGTCGAAATCGCCATCGCCCAGCAGACGCCGGCCTGCCCCTGGTCCTTGATGGGCCCGTCGAGGCCCTGCGTGAGGAGATCCGCCGCGGAGGGCAGCGCGGCCTTCGCGCTCGCCTTCAGCGGGGGCAGCGCCTTGACGAAGGCCAGCTTCGAGAGCTTCTCCATCGGGCGGCAGAGCGGCGTGATCCAGACGTTGGGCGCGACCTCGACCGGCGAGCAATGCGTCTTCGGGAGGGCCTTGAGCGCCGCAGCGTTCGTCGGGCGCTGCACACCGGACGC
>JAYVXL010000011.1:0-2847 GCA_043785185.1 Myxococcales bacterium | reverse complement strand
CCGGTGTCGGCAAGACGTACGCGATGCTCGAGGCCGCGCGGTCGGAGCGCGACCAGTCGCGCGACGTCGTCGTCGGCGTCGTCGAGACCCACGGGCGGTACGACACGGCGGCGCTGCTCATCGGCCTCGAGCTGCTCCCGCGCAAGAAGCTGGCGTACAAGGGCATCGTCCTCGAGGAGCTCGATCTCGACGGCGCGCTCGCGCGACGGCCGGGGATCCTGCTGCTCGACGAGCTCGCGCACACCAACCCCGAGGGCTCGCGCCACCCGAAGCGGTGGCAAGACGTCGAGGAGATCCTGGGCGCCGGCATCGACGTGTACACGACGCTCAACGTCCAACACATCGAGAGCCTGAACGACGTCGTCGCGCAGATCACCGGCGTCGTCGTGCGCGAGACGGTCCCCGACTCGGTGCTCGAGCGGGCCGACGACGTGCGCATCATCGATCTCCCGCCGGACGAGCTGCTCGAGCGGCTGAAGGAGGGCAAGGTCTACCTGCCCGAGCAGGCGCGGCACGCGGTGGACCACTTCTTCCAGAAGGGCAACCTCATCGCGCTCCGCGAGCTCGCGCTGCGCCAGACGGCCGCGCGCGTCGACGACCAGATGCGCGTCTACCAGAAGACGCACGGCATCGCGCGCGCGTGGCCGGTGGCCGAGCGGCTCATCGTGTGCGTGAGCCCGAGCCCCGCGTCGGCGCGCCTCGTCCGCGCGGCGCGAAGGATGGCGGCGGAGCTGCACGCGGAGTGGATCGCCGTGTACGTCGAGACGCCGGCCGCGCTGCGGTTGGCGGCGGCCGATCGCGAGCGCCTCGGCGCGAACCTGCGCTTCGCCGAGCAGCTGGGCGCCGACACGGCGACGCTGAGCGGCACGAGCGCGGCCGAGGAGATCGTCGGCTACGCACGGTCGCGCAACGCGACGAAGATCGTCGTGGGCCGGCCGACGCGCCCGCGCTGGCGCGATCTTCTCGGCGCCTCGTTCCTCGACGAGATCGTGCGCGCGAGCGAGGGCGTCGACGTGTACGTGATCTCCGGCGAGGGCGAGGAGGCCAAAGCGCGCCCGCGCGAACGGGCGCTGCCCCCGGCGACGTCCGCGTACGCGTGGAGCGTCGGCGTCGTGGCCATCGCGGCGACGGCCAGCTGGCTTTTGTTCGGCCAGGCGCAGCTGCCCGACGTGGTGATGCTGCACCTTCTCGGCATCGTGCTGGTCGCGGTGCGGCTCGGCTACGGCGCGTCGATCTTCGCGGCCGTCCTCAGCGTCCTCACGGTCGACTTCTTCTTCGTGCCGCCGTACTTCAGCTTCGCCGTCGACGACATACGGCACATCGTGACTTTCGCCGTCATGTTCATCGTCGCCATCGTGATCAGCAGCCTGGCCAAACGAATCCGGGATCAGGCGGAGTCGGCGCGCTACCGCGAGCAGCGCACCGCCGTCCTCTACGCGATGACGCGCGAGCTCGCGATCACGCGCGGGACGAAGGCGCTCCTCGCGGCCGCGACCCGCCATTTGCACGATATCTTCGACAGCCGCGTCGCGTTTCTCCTGCCCGACGACGCCGGCAAGCCGGCGCTCGGGTTCGAGAGCGAGTGGACGTTCTCGCCCGACGAGAAGACCGCCGCCGTCATCGCGTGGGTGTGGGAGCACGAGCACGCGGCGGGGCTGTCGACCGACACGCTCCCGAGCTCGCCCGCGGTGTTCCTGCCGATGCGCGGCTCGAAGGAGCGCGTCGGTGTGCTCGGCATGCTCCCGACCGATGAGCGCCGCTTCGTCGACCCCGAGCAACGCCGGCTCCTCGAGCTGTTCGCGAGCCAGATCGCCGCGGCGGTCGAGCGCGTCGAGCTGGCCGCCGACGCGCAAAAAAAGCAGGTCGAGATCGAGACCGAGCGGCTGCGCAGCTCGCTGCTCAGCTCCGTCTCGCACGACCTTCGCACGCCCCTCGCCGTCGTGACGGGCGCCGCGAGCACGCTCCTCGAGGACGCCGACAACACCCGCTCGACGATGACCCCGGAGGGCCGACGGGATCTCCTCGAGACCATCCACGAGGAGACGCTCCGTCTCACGCGCCTCGTGCGGAACCTCCTCGACATGACGCGCCTCGCCTCGGGTGCGCTGCGCGTGACCAAGGAGTGGCAGCCGCTCGAGGAGATCGTCGGCGCGGCGCTCAACCGCGTCGAAGACCGCCTCGGCGCGCGCGAGGTGAGGGTGGACCTGCCGAGTGACCTGCCGCTCGTGCCGATCGACGCCGTGCTCCTCGAGCAGGTGCTCATCAACTTGCTCGAGAACGCGGCGAAATACACGCCGGAGGGGAGCCCGCTCGAGATCGGCGCGCGGGCCGGCGCGGCGCGCGTCGGCGACGGAAAAGTGGCCGGCAAAGAGGTCACGGTGTCGATCTCCGATCGCGGCCCCGGCATCCCGGGCGGAGATCTCGAGCGCGTGTTCGAGAAGTTCTTCCGCTTGACGCGCGAGGGTGCGAGCGGCGGCGCGGGGCTCGGCCTCGCCATCTGCCGCGGCGTCGTCGAGGCGCACGGCGGGCGCATCTGGGCAGAGAACCGCGAGGGCGGCGGCGCGACGTTCCGCTTCACGCTTCCGCTGGACGGCGAGCCGCCCCAGCTCGCGGCGACGGGCTGACGGTCAGAGGCAGCTGCAGAGCGGATCGCCCGGCTGGCACATGCAGCCGGTCGTACGGTGCGGCGGCGCGCGGGGAGCGAGGAGGCCGACGATTTGCGCTTCGTGCTCGACCTGCGGCAATGCGTGGTTCGGCGCCGGCCCGGCGAGGGCGCGGCGGGGCGCGGCGGTCTTGCTGCGACCGCGTTGCACCGTGGACGAGGCGTCGGGCTCCCACGCGACCGCG
>JAYVXL010000010.1:0-9309 GCA_043785185.1 Myxococcales bacterium | reverse complement strand
CGCCGCGCGCGCTCCTCGATTTTGGCTGCGGCGCCGGCGACACGCAGGTCGCGATGCGTCGCCGGTTCCCGGAGGCGCGCTTGCTCGGCGTGGACGCGTCGGCCGAGAGCGTCCGCGTCGCGCGCGAGCGCGGCATCGCGAACGCCACGTTCTCGGTGAATGACGGCCTGAAGCTCGACCTCCCCGACGACTCCGTCGACGTCGCGTACTCGAACGGCACGTTCCACCACGTCGACCACGCGGACCACGCGGCCATCGGGCGCGAGATTCACCGCGTCATCAAGCCGGGCGGCCACGTGTTCATGTTCGAGAACAACGGGCTCAATCCGATCGTCGCGTACGTGATGGACCACAACGAGCTCGATCGCGGGGCGGTGCGCGTCGCGTTCTGGAAGCTTCGCAAGACCTTCGCCGACGCCGGCTTCACGATCCGCGGCGTGCACTTCTACGCGTTCTTCCCCCGGCTGCTCGAGCCGCTGCGCCGCCGCGAGGCGACGATCCGCTGGCTCCCGCTCGGCGCGCAGTACGTCGTCTGGGGGGAGAAGCGCTAGTCTGGCTCAGACCGGCGCGGCGTCCTCGAAGACCTCGGCGGCGACCTCGCGGATCGCGCGCTTCACGGCGTCGTCGGACGAGAGCGTGAGCCGGAAGCCGAGCGCGTTCAGCTTGCCCGCGTCGAGGAGCGAGAGCGGCACGTCTCCGGGCCAGCCCTGCGCGCTCTTTCCATACTCGACGCGCGCCGTTTTGTGCGGCGAGGCGGCGACGACCCACTCGGCGATCTTCGTGACCGACGTGTAGCCCTCGGGCGAGAGGTTGTAGACGTTGGGCTTCTCCCCCTTGGCGTTGTCGAGCACGTAGAGGATGCCCTTCGCGCACTCGGTGACGTGCAAGTAGGGCTTGGCCTGCCGGCCGTCGCCGAGGACGTCGAGGTAGTCGGGGTGCGCCTTCAGCTTCTTGCAGAAGTCCAAGATGGCGCCGTGCGTGCCGCGCTTGCCGACGACGTTGCCGAAGCGCGTGATCCACCCGTCGAAGCCGAAGCACTCGCAGTACGCGCTGACGAGCGCCTCGCCCGCGAACTTGCTTGCACCATACAAAGAGATGGGGAGGTGGCCGAGATCGCCCTCTTTGCACGCCGTCGCGAGGTTGCCGTACACGGTGCCGCTCGACGCGAACACGAACTTCGTGATGCCGGCGAGGCGCGCGGCCTCGAGCGCGTTGTACGTGGCGAGCGTGCCCTGCTCGAGGTCGAGGCGCGTGCGCTCGAGGCCCCAGCGGGCCTCGGGGTTTGCGGCGAGGTGGAAGACGACGTCGTGGCCCTTCACCGACTCGGTGAGCGCGCCCATGTCGAGCGCGTCCTTCTCCACGAGCGTGACCGCGCCGGACGCGAGGTGCTTGGCGATGAAGGCGCGCTTTCCGACCGTCATGTTGTCGTAGACGGTGACGGGCCCGCGCTCCACCAGCAGGTCCGTGAGGTGGCTGCCGATGAACCCTGCCCCGCCGACGATGAAGGAACGCATGCGGACGTACTAGCACCGCGCGCGCTCCGCGGGCCATACTCGTCGAATGCGAACCGCCGCGGCGACCGCGCTGCTGCTCCCGATCCTGCTCCTGCCCGCGTGCCCGCGGGCGGCCTCCGTGATCGCGCTCGACGACGCGAGTGACGCCGCGCCGGCCGCCGACGCGCGCGCGGATGCAGTCCGCGGCCCTGACGCGGCCCCGCCGCTCGTCGACGCCGGCCCCGACGCCGTGGTCGTGCGCGAGTTCGACCTCGGCCAGGAGTTCAGCGCGACGAACGCGGCGCCCGGCGTCTGGCGCATCGGCTGGCAGGCGGACACGTCGCTCGCGCGCGCGAGCTTCGCGCTCGAGGTCGTCCACGTCGACGTCGGCAACATCCACTTCTGGCACCCCGGCGCCGACTTCGCCGGCTACTACCCGTACGTCGCCGGCAACGCGACCGCCGCCACGACGACCGACGCGTCGCGCTCCTGGGCTGTCCGCGCGGGCGAGCTCGCGCTCGAGGGCAGCAACACCGGCCAGCACGCGATGGTGCAGTTCGTCGCGCCGGACGCCGGCGTCTACCGCGTGCGCGCCGACTTCGCGGGGCTCCACTTCCGCCTCTCCACGACCGACGTGCACGTGCTGCGGGGCGACGCGCCGCTCTTCGATGCCCTCATCGACGGCTACGGCGGCGATCCGGCGCTGCACGCGATCGAAGGCGCGAGCCCGAACGCGTCGTACGCCGGCACGGTCGCCCTGGCCGCCGGCGACACGCTGGGCTTCGCGATCGGCTACGGCGCGAACATGACCTACAACAACGACACGACGGGCCTCATCGTGCACGTAGAGGAGCTGCGCTGAGGCTCGATTTCGGGCGGCCCTGAGGCCATTGACATCCGGGGTTTGGCCGGCGAAAGTGCCGCAAAATCCGATGAAGGTGATGATCCTGTGCGGCGGCCAAGGCACGCGACTCCGTGAAGAGACGGAGTACCGTCCGAAGCCCCTCGTCGACATCGGCGGGCGGCCTATCCTCTGGCACATCATGAAGCTCTACGCGCACTACGGCTTGCGCGACTTCGTCCTGTGCCTCGGGTACCGCGGCAACATGATCAAGGAGTACTTCCTCGACTACGAGGCGATGAACGCCGACTTCACCATCTCGCTCGGGACGCAGCACAAGATCGCCTACCACGACGCGCACGCCGAGCAGGACTTCCAGGTCACGCTCGCCGACACCGGGCTCGACTCGATGACCGGGGGCCGCGTGCGCCGCGCGTCGCGCTACGTGCCTGACGATCTCGTGATGGTCACGTACGGCGACGGCCTGTCGAACGTCGACGTCGGCAAGCTCATGGCGTTCCACAAGAACCACGGCAAGCTCGCGACGGTGACGACCATACGGCCGACGTCGCGCTTCGGCATGCTCAGCTGCACGAGCGACGACAAGGTCTCGAGCTTCACTGAGAAGCCGCAGCTCGACGGGTGGGCGAGCGCCGGGTACTTCGTCTTCCACCGCAAGATCTTCGACTACCTCACCGGCGACGACTGCATCCTCGAGCGCGAGCCGCTCGAGCGCCTCGCGCGCGAGGGGCAGCTCATGGCGTTCAAGCACGAGGGCTTCTTCTTCGCGATGGACACGTACCGCGAGTACGTCTCGCTCAACGAGATGTGGGCCCGCGGCGACGCGCCGTGGAAGGTGTGGGGGAAGCAGCCGTGAGCGCCTTCTGGCGGGATCGCCCTACGTTCGTCACGGGCGCGACTGGCCTCGTCGGCACGTGGCTCGTGAAGCGCCTCGTCGAGGCGGGCGCCGACGTGACGGTCCTCGTGCGCGACCAGGTCCCCCAGAGCGAGCTCGTGAAGGGCGGCCTCCTGGCCCGCGTGAAGGTCGTCCGCGGTGACGTGAACGATCAGCCGCTCCTCGAGCGCGCGCTCGGCGAGTACGAGATCGACACCGTCATCCACCTCGCGGCGCAGACGATCGTAGGCATCGCGAACAAGAACCCGATCTCGACGTTCGAGACGAACATCGGCGGCACGTGGAAGCTGCTCGAGGCGAGCCGGCGTAGCCCGCTCGTGAAGCAGATCGTCATGGCGTCGAGCGACAAGGCGTACGGCGACCAGGAGAAACTGCCGTACAGCGAGTCGACGCCGCTCGAGGGCCGCCACCCGTACGACGTGAGCAAGTCGTGCGCGGACCTCATCGCGACGACGTACGCCGTCTCGTACAAGTCCCCGGTCGCCATCACGCGGTGCGGGAATTTTTACGGCGGCGGCGATCTGAATTGGAACCGCGTCGTCCCCGGCACCGTCCGCTCGATCCTCCGCGGAGAGCGCCCGATCATCCGCTCCGACGGGCTCTTCGTCCGCGACTATTTCTACGTCGAGGACGGCGCCGCCGCGTACATGCTGCTCGCCGAGAAGCTGGCGGCCAACCCCGAGCTGCGCGGCGAGGCGTTCAACTTCTCGAACGAGCTGCAGATCACGGTCATCGACCTCGTGAGGAAGATCCTCGCGCTCATGGGCTCGAGCCTCGAGCCCGACATCAAGAACCAGGCGACCAACGAGATCCGCCACCAGTACCTGAGCGCCGAGAAGGCGCGGCGAATGCTCGGCTGGGCGCCGTCGTTCGAGCTCGAGGAAGGTCTGAAGCGCGCGATCGCCTGGTACCGGGAGAACGCGTGACTCTAGCTGACTTTGGGCTCGGTCCCGTCGGCCGAGGCGGCGGCCACCTTTGGCGGCGCAGCGGCCGGTCGCGCGGGCGGCGCGGGCGGCCCCGACAAGGGCGCGAGCGAGGCCTGGCGATCGGGCGGGAAGTTGATGCGCTCGCGCTCGAGGACCAGCGGCATCTTGCGGACGTGCACGTAGATGCTCGAGACGTACTCACCGAGCATGCCGACGAAGAAGAGGAGGGCGCTCGACAAGAGAAACAGCCCGACGACCACCGGCGCGAGGCCGAGGTTGAACGAGTACCAGAACGTGAGCTTCGCCACGAGGTAGCCGAACCCCACGATGGCGCTCAAGATCGACGCGAAGAAGCCGCCCATCGACGCCACGCGCATGGGCACGCGCGAGTGCGACGTGATGCCGAGCATCGCCATGTCGTAGAGCGTGTAGAAGTTGTTGCTCGTCTTGCCGCGCTTCCGCTGCGGCTGCTTGAACGGCACGCGGGCGACGTCGAAGCCGATCTCGCTGATGATGCCGCGCAGGTACGGGTACGGGTCGTCGATGCCGCGCAGGATCTTGATGATGTGCTGGTCGTACAGGCCGAAGCCGGTGAAGTGCTGGAGCAGCTTCACGTCGGCGAGGCGCGTTACGAGGCGGTAGTAGAGCGTGCGGATGCCGTACATGATCCGCGACTCTTCGCTCTCGGTCTTGATCGCGGCGACGACCTTGGCGCCCTCTTCCCACTTCTTCACGAGCTCGGCGATGACCGGCGGCGGGTCCTGAAGATCGGCCGCGAGCAAGATGACCGCGTCACCCGTGCCCTGCAGGAGCGCGTAGTAGGGCGAGCGAATGTGGCCGAAATTGCGGGCGTTGACGATGACGCGCACGCGCTCGTCCTTCGCCGCGAGCTCGCGCAGTCGGCCGACGGTGTCGTCGGTCGACGCGTTGTCGATGAAGATGTACTCCCACGTGTAGCCGGGCAGCCCCGCGAGGACGGCCTGCACCTGCTCGAAGAGGTCGGCGACGTTGGCTTCCTCGTTGTAGCAAGGCGTGACCAGGCTGAGGTGCGGCATGGCGCGGCCCACCCTATCACGGTGCCCGTCGCGCGAGGGGTCTCGGCATGACCACGCGCGTGCTCGTCACCGGCGCCACGGGGTTCATCGGCAGCTACGTCCTCGAGCGGCTCGCCGGCGAGGCGGACGTCGACGTGTCGCTCCTCGCGCGCACGAGCTCCGATCCGTGGCGCGTCGCGGCGGTGCTGCCCCGCGTGACGCGCGTCAACGCGGACCTCGGCGACGCCGCAGCGCTCGAGAAGGCGCTGGGCGCGGTGCGGCCGGACGTCGTCGTGCACCTCGCGTGGAAGGGCGTCGGCGGCGCGGATCGCAACGCGCCGGTGCAGATGGAGAACCTCGGCGACGCGCTCGCGCTCGTCCGCGGCGCCCGCGCCGCGGGGGCGCGCGCGTTCGTCGGGCTCGGCTCGCAAGCCGAGTACGGCCCGCAAGAAGGCGCGCTCGCGGAGACGGCGTCGACGCAGCCGACGACGCTCTACGGGGTCACGAAGCTCGCGACGTGCCACTTCGTCCGCCACGCGTGCGCGGAGCTCGGGATGCGCTACGCTTGGGTCCGCGTGTTTTCGACGTACGGCGCCAAGGACCACCCGACGTGGATGATCCCCTCGCTGGCCTTGCAGCTCCTCGCGAAGAAAAAGCCCTCGCTCACCCTGGGAGAGCAGCGTTGGGACTACCTTCACGTGACGGACGCGGCCCACGCCATCGCCCGCGTCGCCCTCGCCGAAGAGGCCACCGGCGTCTTCAACCTCGGCTCCGGGCGCGTTGATACGATCAGGCACTTCGTCGAGCGCATCCGCGAAGCGATCGATCCGTCGCTGCCGCTCGGCTTCGGCGATCTCGCGTACCGCGCCGACCAGGTGATGCACCTCGAGGCGAACATCGACCGCCTCCGCGCGCTCGGCTGGAGCCCGAAGACGCCGCTCGATCGCGGCATCGCCGACACCGTAGCCTGGTACCGTGAGCACGGCGAAGGCAAGGGATGAGCGAGATGAGCGGGACACCCGACACGACCGCGCCCACGATCGCCGAGCTCGCCGAGCTCGCCGAGCTCGCGCGGCGCATCCGCGCGCAGTCTGTGCGGATGGTGCACGCCGCGAACGCGTCGCACATCGGCACGTGCCTCTCGATGGCGGATCTCCTCGCCGTCCTCTACGGACAGGTGCTCCGCGTCGACCCGGCGCGGCCGGAGTGGGACGACCGCGACCGCTTCATCCTCAGCAAGGGGCACGGCGCCGCGGCGCTCTACGCGGTCCTCGCGGATCGCGGCTTTTTCCCGCGCGCGTGGCTGGATACGTACTGCGCGGATGGCACGCGCCTGTCGGGCCACGTCTCGCACTACGGCGTGCCGGGCATCGAGCTGTCGACGGGCTCGCTCGGCCACGGCCTCTCCGTCGGCTGCGGCATGGCGCTCGCGGGCAAGCGCGACGGCCGCGACTACCGCACGTTCGTGCTCCTCAGCGACGGCGAGTGCGACGAGGGATCCATCTGGGAGGCCGTGCTGTTCGCGCCGCACCACAAGCTCGGCAACCTCGTCGCGATCGTCGACTTCAACAAGATTCAGAGCTTCGGCTCGGTGAAGGAGGTGCTCGACCTCGACCCCTTCGCCGACAAGTGGCGCGCCTTCGGCTGGGCGGTGCGCGAGATCGACGGCAACGACGTCGCCGCCGTCTCGAGCGCCCTCACCGCGGTGCCGTTCGAGGCGGATCGCCCGTCGGTCGTCATCGCCCACACGATCAAGGGCAAGGGCATCAGCTTCATGGAGGGCCAGCTCGCCTGGCACTACAAGTCGCCGAACAAGGAGCAGCTCGCGGCGGCGCTCGCCGAGCTGGGGGTCCTGCCGTGAGGCCGTCATTCGTCGCGGCGCTTTGCGAGCTCGCGAAGGAAGATCCGCGGATCTTCCTCTTGTGCGGGGACCTCGGCTACAGCGCGCTCGAGGTGTTCCGCGACGGCTTCCCGAATCGCTACGTCAACGTCGGGGTCGCCGAGCAGAACATGACGGGCATCGCCGCCGGCATGGCGCGCTCCGGCAAGATCGTCTTCACGTACTCGATCGCGAACTTTCCGACGCTGCGGTGCCTCGAGCAAATCCGCAACGACGTCTGCTACCACGAGGCAAACGTGAAGATCGTCGCCGTCGGCGCCGGCTTCTCGTACAGCTCGCAGGGCTACACGCACCACGGCGTCGAGGACATCGCGATCATGCGCGCCCTCCCGGGCATGGCCGTCGTGTCGCCGGGCGATCCGGTCGAGACGAAGCTGGCGACGCGCGCGATCGCGCAGCGAAGCGGCCCGTGCTACCTGCGCCTCGGCAAAGCCGGCGAGCCCGTCATCCACACGAGCCCCCCGAATTTCCAGCTCGGCAAGGCGATCCAGCTGACGAGCGGCGCCGACCTCACGCTCATCACGACCGGACCGATCCTGAAGGACGTGATGGATCTCGCCGCGCGCCTCCGCGACGGCGGCGTCGCGTCGCGGGTCCTCAGCATGCACACCGTCGCGCCGCTCGACACGGCCGCGGTCGAGGCCGCCGCGCGCGAGACGGCGGCGATCGTGACGATCGAAGAGCACAGCGTCACGGGCGGCCTCGGCTCGGCGGTCGCCGACGTGCTCGCCGAGATGGACGGCGCGCGCCCCCCGTTCAAGAAGATCGGCGTCCCCGCTCGCCTCTACCACGAGATCGGCAGCCAAGCTTTCATGCGCCAGCTCCTCGGCGACATGGACGCCATCTGCCTCGAGATGGCCGCGCGCGGCCGCGCGCAGAAGTAGACGCGGAGGCGCTCGACATGGAGCTCGAGGAACGGCACTGCCCGGTCTGCCAGGTCGCGACGCCCGGGCGCGTGCTCTACGAGGCGAGCATCGACGAGTCGAAGCTCGACGCGTTCGCGTTCGCGTCGCGCAAGCTGCCCGAGTACATGCACCACCGCCTCGTCCTCTGCGAGCGGTGCGGCGTTCTCTTCGCGAACCCGGCGCCGAAGGCGCAGGAGCTCGTCCTTCAGTACGAAGCCGCCGCCTACGACAGCGGCGTGGAGGCGGACCTCGCCGCGCGCACGTACGGGCACTACCTCGCCAAGCACCTCGACGCGATCCGCCCGCGCAAGGGGGCGCTCGACATCGGGTGCGGAAACGGCTCGTTCCTCGAGCAGATGCTCGCGCTCGGCTTCACCGACGTCGCCGGCGTCGAACCGTCGCTCGCGCCGATCCGCGCGGCGAAGCCGGAGATTCGCCCGCTCCTCAAGCACGCGCCCTTCCGCGCGCAAGACTTCGCCAAGGAGAGCCTCGCGCTCGTGAGCTGTTTCATGACGCTCGAGCACGTGCACGATCCCGGCGAGATGACGCGCCAACTGCGCGACCTCGTCGTGCCGGGCGGCGGCGTCTTCTTCGTCGCGCACAACTACGAGGGGCTCGTGAACCGCGTGCTCGGGAAAAAGAGCCCGATTTACGACATCGAGCACCTGCAGCTGTTCTCGCCGCGCAGCCTCGAGGCGCTGCTCACGGGCGCGGGGTTCACGGGCGTCACGGTCTTCCCGATCACCAACGCGTACCCGCTCGGCTACTGGCTGCGCCTGTCGCCGCTGCCGCGCGGCGCGAAGGACGCGCTCGCGCGCGGGCTCGACAAGGTCGGCGCGGCGCGCGTGAACATCCCGGTGCCCGTGGGCAACCTCGGGGCGATCGGCGTGAAGGCGGGCTGAGCGGCGCCGCCTCACGGAATGCGCGTCAGCGAGATCTCCGTCCGCCCCGACGCGCGGTACTGCGCGCGGTCCGGGTGGCTCTCCTTCACGCACTTGGACTCCTCGGGCCCGTACTCGACGGCGTAGAGCACGTCCTGCGGGTAGAGCTCCATGGGCAGGTTCTGCGTCATGTCGAGGTGCCACGCCGCGCCGACGCCCTTCGGGATGAAGACGACGGCGTGGTGGATGTTGTCGCGTTTGACGGCGTGGAAGACGACGTTGCGGAGATCGACGTCCAGGTGATTCCACGGGTAGACGAGCGGCGCGACGCGAAAGACGCCGAGGAGCGCCGCGGCGATGACGACCGCCATCGGGCCGCCGCGCGCGAGCGGCGACGCGGCCGAGAAGCGCGC
>JAYVXL010000009.1:0-2849 GCA_043785185.1 Myxococcales bacterium | reverse complement strand
ACGAGGACGCCGCCGTGAACTCGCGGGCCGAGACGCCGTACACCCCGTCGAGCGCGATGTGCTTGGCGAGCGCGAGGTGGATGAACGCATCGTCGACGGGGTACGAGACGACGCCGCCGGTGTGGTGGAGCGCCGCTCGGTACATCAGGGTCACGTGGAGGACGAGCAGCGCGGCAGGCACGACGGGGACCCACAGAGCTCCGCGGCGCGGCGCGCCGTTCACGGGCGGCTCTCGAGGTCGAGCGTCGTCATCCCGGCTTCGTCGCGCAGGTGCTTGCGCGTCTTGGCGAGCTCCGCGACGTTGTCCATCACGTCGAGCATGTACGGCGCGTACGTGCGCCAGATCTCGTCCGGATCGTAGAGGTGATCGAACCAAACGTCGCGGCGGTAGAGGAACGACGAGTGCTCCGACTCCACGAACGCGAGGTAGCGGATGCCCTGCCCCTTGAAATACGCCGCGACCGGCTCGGGGCCCTGGAACGCGGGCAGGTCGGGCGGCAGGCTCGCCGCGCCCGCCATGTCGAGGTTCCAGACCTCGTTGCGCGCGTAGTCGAGGTAAAACGGCTGGTCGAGCATCACGAGCAGACGCGCGCCGGCCGGCGCCGCCTCCTGCAGTCGGTGGTACGCGCCGGCGATGGGCGGCTCGGCTTGAGGCGGCACGGTCCGGCGCATCAGCTCGTCGACGTCACGCAAGCGCTGCTCGAACATCGCCTTCGACTTGGTCGCTCCCGCCTCGAGCGAATCGAGCATCGCGAAGACGGCGATCGCCACCGGCAGGAGCGTGCGAAATGAGATGGCGCCTTGCCAGCGGGCCCGCGTCGCGACGGCGTGCCACGTCATGAAGATCGCCGCGACGAAGAAGCCGAAGTCGTAACGCGCGAGGTTGCCCGCGTCGGAGAGGCTGAAGCTCCAGGTGAGGAGAATGACGGCGAGGACCGCGGCGAGCCACTGGCTGGCGAGCACCTGCCGCGGCGACCGCTCCTTGACGAAGAGGCCCACGACGGCGAAGAGCGGCACGGTGTGGATCGGCTCGGGCGAGAGCCATACGTTGGCGAAGAAGCGCGCGAAGCGGCCGACCGTCATCGACTGGCTCTTCGCGCCGACGCCGGCGCGGAAGGTGCCCTTCATGATGGGAAACAGCACGGTGAGGTTCGAACGGTAGAGGAGCGCGAGCCACGGGGCGACGAGGACGAACGTGAGCGCCATCGCGACGAGCGGCTCGACGAGCCGCGCGCGGAGCGGCCTTTCCCTGCGCAGGCGAAAGACCGCGAACGCGTACGAGACGAGGAGGATGAGGCCGATCGACGCCTGGTAGTTTTGCCGCAGCGTGCACGTCGCCGCGCCGACGAGCGCGAGCGGCAGCGTGCGGCGCGCCGCCGTCTTCACGTCGAGCGCGAGATCGCCGCCGAGCGCGTCGAGCGTCTGCCCGAAGGCGAGGAAGAACGCGACGCCCGAGTAAAAGCTCGCCGAGTTGATGCTGGTGTTCGGAATGCAGACGAAGAAGAGGACGCTCGCCACCCGCACGAGCGTCGGCACCTTGCGACCGTCGACGCGATGCGAGGCGAGCAGGCCGACGATGAGGAGGACGCACATCCCTCGATCGAGGACGTTCAGGTGCAGCATCGAGACGCGCGTAAGGAGCATCGCGTGCAAGAGCGCCTGACCGCCGAGCGTGCTCATGCGGCGGAAGCTGAACGGGTCGATGAGGGTGCCGTGCTCGAGCAGCTGTCGCGCGAACGGGTAGTAGGCGATGTCGTCGTCGTACGGGTTCGAGGACGTGTCGCTCGCGCCGCCGAGGTAGTGGACGGCGACGGCGACGGCGACGAACGCGACGAGCGCGCTCAGCGGGACGTGGAGGCGCATGGCGCGTGCGCGCGCGCGCATCGCGCGGGCGAGGCCTACGCGCGCGGCGGGGGCCGACCAACTCCACCCGAGCGCGACGAGGCCGCCGCCGACGCCGAACAAGAGGAGCGCCTTCGAGACGAGCCCGACGCTCGCGAGGAGGCCGCCGGCGCAGATGACCGCGCTCGCTCCCCAGGCCGTGCGCAAGGACAAGGAGACGCGCGAGTCCGGCCAACACGCGCGCGCGAGGAGCGTGCCCCATCCGGCGAACGCGGCGAGGAGCGCGAGCCCCCACACGCTCGTGCGCACCAGCTCGTCCTTCGGAAGCCAACGAAGCTGCGGCACGACGAACAGCGCGACGAGCAGCGCGCACGCGGCGGCGAAGACGACCGTCCCTCCGCGCGCCTCGCGCGCGACGTTGCGGGTCGCGACGGAATCGCTCGCAGCCATCACGATTTGCCGAGCGGCCTCCAGATGAACCCCGTCGTCGCGAAGCCGAGGTCGCGCCACTCGCCCGTGGGGCGGGCGGTGTTGGCGACGGAGATCGCGAGGTCCACCCACTCGGAGCTCGCGAGCAGGAAGCGCGGCACGAAGATCGTCCGAACGAACGTGCCCTTCGGCGGCTCGAAGCGATCGAGCACGTGGCCGTTCACTGCGAACTCCATGTGGCACGTGCGGAAGCCCACGTGCTCGACCGGCGCCCACCCGTGGATCTGCAGCTCGACATCCACGGCTTCGTCGGCGCCGGGGTGGGTACGGAAGCGGACGACGCCGCGCTTGCCCATCCACCGCCACGCGCCGCCGGTGTTCGGGTCGTTCTCGATGGCGTACCAGCCGTCGTAGAAGTCGACGTCGGGCGTGCCGTTGAGCACGTCACGGAGCAGCATCTTGTGGTCCGTCGCCTGCTTGCGCCGCCACGCCGGGCGCGCGTCGCGGTCCACGTCGGGCCTTTCGGCGCAGCCGACGAAGGCGACGACCGCCAGAATCATCCACGAGACGCGAAGCGA
>JAYVXL010000008.1:0-9314 GCA_043785185.1 Myxococcales bacterium | reverse complement strand
TCGTCCCTCGAATCGCGCTCAGTGACTTCGTTCTTCCTCAGGTGGGGACTTCGTCCCCCTCGCTCGCTCCGCTCTCGAGCCTCCCCGACTCGCCTTCGGCGAACCGTGATGCGCACGGCGCCTACGGCGTGCGCAGCACGACGCTCGCACGGCCTCCTCGCGCGGGCCCTCAGGGGGCGTCGGTCGCCGCGTCCGCGCTCGCGCCGTCGCTCGGGGAGGTCGCGTCGCCGAGGAACGCGGCGTCCCGCGGCGCGCTCGCGTCGACACGAACGCTCGCGTCGGCGAGCACGGCCGCGCCGCCACCTTGGCAGCCCGAACGCTCCCACGTGAAGCTGACCGTCGACGCGCGCGGGCAATCGCCACGCGTCGCGACGCAGAGACCTGTCCCCGCGCCCGTCGTGCACCAGCCGCATCCAAGAGCCGGCGTGCACGCTCCGCACGTGGCGTACTGGCCGCACTGCGGGTCGCCCGCCGCTCCGGCGTAGTCGCCGCGGGGCGCCGTGTCGTCGCACGCTCCGACGAAGAGGGCGAGCAAGGCGGCCGAGGCCGCACCGGCGAAGAGACGCTTCATCGTCCCGAAGATCTAGCGCAGGCGCGCCGTTCGCGCACCCTTCGCCGCCACCGGCTCTCGGGCGAGAGAGGCGCCCGAGAGCCGATTCGGCGCCCCGACTACTTGGGCAGGGAAGGCGCCGTAGGAGCCGCCGGAGCCGCCGGAGCCGCCGGAGCGGACGGGGCGCTCATGCCGCCGTCACCCATGCCCTGCATTTCGGGGCCGTTCGGCCCGGCCGGCATTCCCCCGCCGCAAGCGGCGGCCGCGACGGCGGCGATGGCGAAGGTAGCGGCGAGAAAGGAGCTGAAGATGCGATTCATGGTGGTGTCTCCCGTGAGGCGGGCGTCCCTGTGACGCCCCGCGTTGCGGAGCGACTCTAACAAGCTGGGCCTGCGCAGGCGAGTTTGCGGGCGCCGCGGCGCTCGCCGATTGGGTATTCTGCCGGGTCGATGCACCGCTTCTTCGCCGCGCCCGCGCTCGCCTCCGTCGTCCTTCTCGGGTGCGGGTCGCCTGCGCCGGTCGCGCCGGCGGTGGCCCACTCGGCGGCGCCGCCCGTCGCGCCCGCGCCGCTCGCAGGCCGGGTCGAGGCGAGCGTCGCGCCGCCCGGGAGCGGCGCGACGCAGCTCGATTGCGGGGACTTCCACACCTGCGCGCGGGTGGCCGATGGCACCGTCCGCTGCTGGGGTCGCAACGACCACGGGCAGCTCGGCGACGGTACGACCGAGGATCGCCCCCAGCCGGTCGCGCCGGCGGGGGTGCGCGGCGTCGCCGAGATCGCCGCGGGCTCCACGTACTCGTGCGCGCGCCTCGACTCCGGGGGCGTGCAGTGCTGGGGCAGCGGCCGGATGCTCGGCGACGGCGAGACACGCACGAACGCGCTGCCGTCGACCGTCACCGGGCTCGGCGGCGTCCTCGAGATCCGCGCCGCCGGCCTCGTCACGTGCGCCCGGCGCGACGGGGGCGCGCGCTGCTGGGGCCTGAGCGGCGATCGCGCGCGCGCCGCGACGTCGACCGATCTCGCGGAGCTCGGCCGCCCGGTGGAGCTCGCGACCGCCTCCGCGCACGCCTGCGGACGTCAGGGCGACGGCAAGGTCCGCTGCTGGGGCGACTTCGCGTGGACCGCCGGCGCCGCGGCGCGCTTCGTGAAGCCGCCGATCGAGGGGGCGCGCCGGCTGATCACCGGGGACGATTTCCTCTGCGCGGTCGTCGCGGGCGGCGCCGTCCGCTGTTGGGGCCGCAACGACTCCGGCCAGCTCGGGACGACCCCCGACGGGGAGGTCCACGCGACGCCGCTCGAGATCGCCGGCGTCGGCCCCGCCGAACGGCTCGCGGCCGGCGAGGGTCAGGCCTGCGCGATCCTGCAGGACGGCGCAGTGCGCTGCTGGGGCGCGAACGAGGAGGGCGAGCTCGGCCTCGGCACGCGCTCGACGACCGAGCTGCCGCAGGCGACGCTGAAGGAGCTCGGACCCGTGCGCGACTTGTGCATCGGATCCTCCCACGCGTGCGCGCTCACGGCCGCCGGCGAAGTGCACTGCTGGGGCCAGAACGCCGCCGGTCAGGTCGGCGACGGCACGAAGGAGCGCGCCGTCACGCCGCGCCGGGTCCGCGGGCTCTAGGCACGCGCGCCCGTCACGCGGCCCAACGCCGCAGCTTGCGGAACAGCGTCGCCGTCCCTATGCCGAGCTGCGTCGCCGCGCGCGCCTTGTTCCCGCCGTTCTCGGCGAGGACGGCCAGGATGTGCTCGCGCTCGACGTCCTCGAGCGTGCCCGGCCGCGTGCGACCGCCGCTGCGCGGCGCGGCCTCGCGGAGCTCGTCGGGCAAATCTTCCACGTCGACCTGCGGGCCGACGGCGACGACCGCCGCGCGCTCCATCGCGTTCATCAGCTCGCGAACGTTGCCCGGCCAGGCGTAGCGCGCGAGCAGCGCCGCGGCGGCCGGCGTCATCGTGGCCGCGCGCACGTTCAGGCGCTGCGCGGCCTCGCCCAGCAAGATCCGCGCGAGCGGCAGCACGTCCTCGCGACGCTCCCGGAGCGCCGGAATCCGCAGCTCGACGACCCGGAGACGGTAGAACAAATCCTGCCTGAAGCGCCCGCTCACGACGTCGGCCGCGAGGTCGCGGTTGGTCGCCGCGATGATGCGCACGTCGATGGGCCGGTCCTTGTTCTCGCCGAGCCGCCGCACCTCGCGCTCCTGCAGGACGCGCAGGAGCTTGGCCTGCATGGACGCCGGCACGTCGCCGATCTCGTCGAGCATCAGCGTGCCGTGGTGCGCGGCTTCGAAGATGCCGGCCCGCTCGCCGACGGCGCCGGTGAACGCTCCGCGCGCGTGGCCGAAAAGCTCGCTCTCGAGGAGCGTCTCCGGCACCGCCGCGCAGTTGATCGCCACGAACGGCCCCGCCGCGCGCGCCGACTCTTGGTGCACGAGCCGCGCGAGCCGCTCCTTGCCCGCGCCGCTCTCACCGGTCACGAGCACGGTCGCGTCGACTTTGGCGACCCGCCGCGCGAGGTCGAGCACGCGCTGCATCGGCTCGCTGCGCGCGACGATGCCCGACGGATCCTCCTTCGTCCCCGTGTGCGCCAGCGCCCGCCGGCGATCGCGCAGCACGCGCTCGGCCTTCTTGAGAGAGCTCGTGACCTGCGACAGGTTCGCTTCGAAGCACGTCTTCTCGAAGAACTGCATCTCCTCGGCGCGCTCGGGCCCCCACTCCTCCTTCGGTTTCCCCGTCACGTGGCAAACCGAGTCGCCGCGACCCCGGCAGTGGGTCTCGAAGCAGTAGATCGGCCGCCCGTTGCACCGCGACAGGTAGCCGCTCGCGAAGCCGCACAGCATCCAGCAGACGGGCGCCTCGGCCTGCCCGAAGAACTCCAGGCTCTGCTCCGCCTCGTACGAGTCGCGCCACACGCCCTCCGCGAATGGCGCGTCCGGCCTGCCGCTCTTCACCGGCTCGAAGTCCACGAGGCCCATCAGCTTGTGGAGCCGCCCGCCGGCGATCCGCCACTCGCGCTCGCTGTCCCACGGGAACGACGTCTTCATCGACTCGGCGGTCCGCCACCCGTGCGCGTAGCCGAGGTGCGTGAGCATCCCGCGCGCGCCGGTGAGGCCGATCGCGTCGACCAGCATCTTGCGGAGGATTCCGAGCGCGACGGGATCGAAGAGCACGACGCGCTGGTCGCCGAAGAGGAGCACGCCTCCATCGGGCTCGAAGTGGAGGAGATCGCGGAGATCGAGATCTTCGGCGCGCATGTCGTTATGATGCGCTGTCGTGTCATTTTGATGCAGATAAATCCCATTCGAATTTAATGCTGAGCAAATTCATGCAAATGAGACTTGGCTCGCGGTGTGCTGACGAAGACCCCGGAGGCACTGACCCATGACCACGTTCAAAATCGACCCCGCGCACTCGACCGTCGGCTTCACCGTTCGCCACATGGTGTTCGCGAAAGTGCACGGCGCCTTCAAGCAGTTCACCGGCGCCCTCGAGGTCGACGAGGCCGACTTCACGAAGTCGAAGGTGGACGTGAGCGTCGACGTGAACAGCATCGACACCCGCGACGAGAAGCGCGACGGCCACCTCAAGAGCCCGGACTTCTTCGACGCCGCCGGCCACGGCGCGATGACGTTCAAGAGCAAGAAGATCGACAAGAAGGGCGAGGCCTATGCGCTCACGGGGGATCTCACCATTCGCGGCACGACCAAGGAGGTCACGCTCGACGTCGATTACTCCGGTCGCGGCAAGGACCCGTGGGGCGGCGAGCGGATCGGCTTCCAGGCGAAGGGCAGCGTCAACCGCGCCGACTTCGGCCTCAAGTGGAACCAGGCGCTCGAGGCGGGCGGCGTGCTCGTCGGCGAGAAGGTGGAGATCGCGATCGACTTGCAGGCCGTGAAGGCCTGAGCGGCGGAACCTGGCGGAACCTGAGAGAGGAGCGGCGAACATGGTGACCGTGCGACCTGCCGCGGAGCGCGGCGCGACGAAGATCGATTGGCTCGACAGCAAGCACACGTTCTCGTTCGCCGACTACTACGACCCCGCGCACATGGCGTTCGGCGCGCTGCGCGTCATCAACGACGACCGCGTCGCGCCGGGCATGGGCTTCGGCACGCACCCGCACCGCGACATGGAGATCGTGTCGTACGTCGTCGAGGGAGAGCTCGCGCACAAGGACAGCTTGGGCACGGGCTCCACCATCCGGCGGGGCGACGTGCAGCGGATGACCGCGGGCACCGGCGTAAGGCACAGCGAGTTCAACGCGTCGAAGACGAAGCCGGTTCACTTCCTACAAGTCTGGATCGTCCCGCTGGTGGCGGGGCTCCTGCCCGAGTACGAGCAGAAGACCTTCAGCGACGCCGAGCGGAGCGGTCGCCTCCGCCTCGTCGCCTCGCAGGATGGCCGCGAGGGCTCGGTGACCGTTCACCAGGACCTCTCGCTCTACAGCGCGCTCCTCGGCCCCGGCGAGCAGGCGCGCCTCGAGCTCGCGGCGGGGCGCAGCGCGTGGGTACAGGTCGTGAAAGGCCGCGCGCGCGCCAACGGCCAGCCGATCAAGGAAGGCGACGGCGCCGCCATCACCCAGGAGTCGGCCCTCGAGCTGGTCGGCGAAGAGGCGGCGGAGCTGCTCGTCTTCGAGCTGGTCGCGTAGCGCGAAGGGGACGCGGGCCGTCTACTTTCGCTTCCCCTTCTTGAAGCCCTTTCGGGACTGCGCCGCGCGCGACTTGTGGCCGTGCTTGTCGCGCCGCGCCGGCTTGCCGCGGTCGGCGGCCGGCTTGCCGCGGTCAGCGGCCGGCTTCGGCGCGGCTTTCCCCGGGCGAAGGCGCTCCCGCGGCGCTTGGCTCCTGTCCTCCAAGCCGCGGATACGGCGGCCGTAGACCGTCCGACGCTGGATCGCGACGTCGATGATGTCGAGCGTGATCCGATCGCCGAGGCGTACGACATCCCCCGAGCTCTGCGCGACGACCTCGAGCCCCTCGTCGTCGAGCGCGTAGGCGCCCGCGCCGAGGTCCTCGAGCTTCACGAGCACGTTCACGAACGGCGCGTCGAGCGACACGAACACGCCCGAACCGACGAGTCCGGTCACCGTGCCCTCGAAGGTCTCTCCGATCTTGTCGCGCATCAGCACCGCGCCGTAGAGATCGACGATCTCGCGCTCGACCTCCATCGCGCGGCGCTCGGCGGCCGACGCCGCGATCGCCGCGTCCTCGAGCTCCTTCTGCGCCTCGGGCGACTTGTCCACTTTCTCGCCGAGCACCGATTTGTGCACCGCGCGGTGGACGACGAGGTCCGGATACCTGCGGATGGGCGAGGTGAAGTGCAGGTACGCCTTCGACGCGAGGCCGAAGTGGCCGAGGTTTCGGACGTCGTACGCCGCCTGCTTCATCGATCGGAGGAGCAGCATGTTGAGGACGTTGCCGAGCGGGTGCTCCGCCCACGACTTCACGAGCGCCGCGAGGGTCAGCGGATCCTTTGCGGCGTCGGGATCGAACTCGACGCCGAGGTGGTTGCACATCGTGCCGAGCTTCTGGAGCTTCTTCTCGTCGGGCGCCTCGTGGATGCGGAAGATGCCGGGCAGCTGCTTCTCGACGAGGTACTCGGCGACCATCTCGTTGCCGAGGAGCATCAGCTCTTCGATGAGCTGGTAGGCCTTCTTCATCCCCGGATCCTGCGCGCGGCGGCCGATGTCGATCGGCTGGCCGTCCTCGCCGAGCTTGATCTTCGCCTCGGGCAGGTCGAACTCGAGCGAGCCGCGCTTCATGCGCTTGGTGCGGAGCAGGCGCGACAGCTCGTTCGCGACGCGCAGGCCCGGGGCGAGCGCGTCGGCCTTCGGATCGCGCGGCGGCTCCTCCGAGAGCCCCAGCGCGCGCGCGACGCCGCCGTAGGTGAGCTTGGCCTGGCTCTTCATGAAGCCGCGCACGAGGCGGCGGGAGACGACCTTCGCGCCGGCGTCGAGCTTCACGTCGACGCAGAGGCAGAGGCGGATCACGTCGGGGAGGAGCGAGCACAGGTTCGACGAGAGCGGGCGCGGCAGCATCGGGATCGCGCGGTCGGGGAGGTAGACGCTGCAGCCGCGCGCCTTGGACTCCTCGTCGAGGCGCGTGCCCGGGCGCACGTAGGAAGAGACGTCGGCGATCGCGATCCACGCGCGGTAGCCGCCGTCGTCCGTGCGCTCGACCCACACCGCGTCGTCGTGGTCGCGCGCGTCCTCGGGGTCGATGGTGGGGAGCGGAAGGTGCGTGAGGTCCTCGCGGCCCGCGAGCATCTCCGTCGGCACCTCTTGGCCGTAGGCGTCGGCCTCGGCGAAGGCGAGCGCGGAGTGCACCTCCTCGATCTGCGCCATCACGAGGACCTTGCGCGCCTCGACGTTCAGCTCGCCGGGCTTGCCGAGGACGGCCTCGAGGCGGCCCTCGGGGTTCTCGCCGGGCGACTCGGGGAAACGTGTAATCTGCACGATCACCGCGTCGCCGTCCTTGCCGCTGTTGCCTTGCTCGTCCTTGGCGTCGATGCCGACCGGGAGCACGATCGGGCCCTTCACGCGCGTGTCGTCGGGCTCGAGCCACGCGCTCTTGCCGCGGCGGCGCAGGATGCCGGACACGCGCGGCGTGCCGCGCGCGAGGATCTCGAGGATCGCGCCTTCGGCGCCGCGGGGGCCGCGCGCGACGATGCCGACCCGCACCTTGTCGCCGTGCATCGCGCCGCGCAGCCCCTCGCCGGGGATGAACACGTCGTCGCCCGACGCCGTCGGGCTCGCGACGAAGCCGAAGCCGCGCGCGTTCACGCTGAGGGTGCCGTCGCGCTCTTCGCGTCCGCCGCGCTCGCGCCCACCGCGTCGCTCTTCGGGCCCGCGGCCGCCGCGCGGCGGCTCGCGCTCCTCGCGTCCTCGCGCCCGCCCGCCGCGCTCGTCCGGCGCGCGCGCGGCTCGGGCCCGGGGCTCCGGCTCCTTCGCGGCGAAGCGCGCGTTGCCGCGCGCGGCGAGCTTGAACTTGTGCCCGTCGCGCGCGTGCAGCACGCCGTCGAAGACGAGGTTGTCGAGCAGGCGCATGAAGCCCTGGTAACGATCGTCGCCGACCGCCAGCCTCTTCGCGATCTCGCGGGCGTGCACCGGTTGCTCCTCGGCCTCGAGGAGCTTCAGAACGTCGGCGCGCGTGGGCAAGGCCTTGGACATGCCCAGGGAATACTTGACCCGGCGCCCCGGTTGAACCACGGAAGCGTTCCGCATGAAGAATTCGGCCGATCTCCCGAAAGGGGCGCCTCTCCGCTGGGCGGTCATGCTCGCGCCCTTGTGCGTCGGCGTCGCGGCGAGCACGTCGCTCCTCGTCGACTACCTGCGGCCGGCCCCGGTGTTCTGCGCCGCGGACGGCGGTTGCGGCGCGGTGCGACAGACGATCTTCGCCTCGGTGTACGGCGTGCCGCTCCCGGCGATCGGCCTCGCGGGCTTCCTCCTGCTCGGGCACCTGATGGTCACGCGCGGCAAGCTCGCGCGCGTCCTCTTCGTGCTCGCGGCGGCGGTGGGCGCGCTCGTCGGCGCAGGGCTTCTCTTCGTTCAGAGCGAAATGGGCCAGTTCTGCCCGTACTGCGTGGGGGTCGACGGCAGCGCGCTCGTCCTCTTCGGCCTCGCGCTCCACCGCGCGGTGAGCGGGTGGGACCCGCCGGAGGGGCGCGCCTTTCGCCTTCGCGCCTTCGCGCCGGTCGCGCTCTCGCTCGCCGTGCCGCTGGCGCTGGCGCTCGTCCTCAAGCCCCGCGTGCCCAAGGCGATCGCCCTGGAGCTCGAGAAGACGCCCGCCGGCAAGATCACCGTCGTCGACTTCGTCGATTTCGAGTGCCCGTTCTGCCGCGACACGCACGCCGAGCTCTCCCCGGTGCTGGCGCGGCACAAAGACCAGATTCGCCTGGTCCGCAAGCACGTGCCGCTCGCGCGCATCCACCCGCACGCGATGGAGGCCGCCCGCGCCGCGTGCTGCGGCGAGGCGCTGGGCAAGGGCGACGAGCTCGCCGAGCGCCTCATGGCGACGCCCCCCGAGGAGCTCACGCGCGACGGCTGCGCGAAGCTCGCGGCCGCCGCGGGCCTCGATCCCGAGGGCTTCCGCCGCTGCCTGACGGAGCCGGCCACCGACGCGCGCATCAAGGCCGACAGCGACGCGTTCACGTCCACCGGGGCGCGCGGCCTTCCGACGATCTGGGTCGAACGCGAGAAGCTCGAGGGCGGGCAAGACGAGGCGACCCTCGAAGCCGCGGTCGCGCGCGCGCTCAAGTCCTGATTCCAACTCTGCCGCAAGCCGCAATACAATAGGGGGTCGGTCACTGGCGCTCGTTGCCCCGATCGCGCGACGGGGGTAGACAGGCACCGAGGCGCTACGCCGCACGGCCCGGTATTTCGAGCTCCTGTCGCGCTCGAACTGAAGGCGCTAGCCTCTCGCTCGTCGAACCGTCCGGAGGAATTCCCAGATGCGCTCTTGGCAGACCCTTGCTTCCGTCTCGCTCCTCGCCGCCGTCGCCGTCACCAGCAGCGGCTGCGGGCCGACCTACGTTCGGGGCACGCACGATCCGTCGATCGACAACGCCGCGATGAGCACCGGGCTCGACAAGGACGACATCCAGCACATGCTCGCCGAGAACCTGAACCACTTGCGCACGTCGCCGGTGATGGACCTCTGGCGCTCGCACCGCTCGCAGGACACGGTCTCGGTCTTCCCGTTCCAGAACGACACGACCGAGCACCTCGAGTCGCAGCTGCAGGCGATCTTGGGCGAGGCGGAGACGTGGCTCGTCGAGGCGAAC
>JAYVXL010000007.1:0-2851 GCA_043785185.1 Myxococcales bacterium | reverse complement strand
AAGCGCAATCATTTACACGGATGTCGTCCGATGTACGACATTGGCACTCGCTTTGCTCTGTTTGCGTCAGGACTTCACCCCCGAGGGTTTCCATGCGCTGGCCCACTCTGCGACCCGTTCGACACGCCTTCTCCACGCTGGGCCTCATCGCGCTCGCGGCGTGCAGCGGCGCCGCCGGTCCCACCGACGACAGCTCGGAGGCGGTTACGTCCGTGCCCGAGACCAGCGCGCGCGATCAGAAAGACACCGGCAATTGTTGGCTCTACGCCACCGCCGGCTGGGTCGAGAGCCTCGAGTACTCGGCGGCGATCGCGCGCGGCGAGGCGAGCGCCTCCGATCCGACGACGCGTCCGCAGCATGTGTCGGTCGCGTACTGGGATTATTGGGATTGGTACACCAAGATCACGACCGGCGCGATCAAGGGGAAGAAAGCGGCGGCGCTCAAGGACGGCCTCGACTCCGGCGGCTCGTGGGGCGCGGCGGTCGAGATCGCCAAGCGCTACGGCGTCGCGCGCTCCCGCAGCCTCCTCGGCGACGGCAACGACGCCGTCCACAACGAGGCGGACAAGACGCTCGCGGCGCTGGGCGCGATGGTCAAATCGCTCTCCACCGGCGCGCTCTCCTCGGCCGCCGCGCGCAAGGACGGCGCGCGCGTCCGCAAGGAGCTCGACGCGGCGTTCGGCTTCGTCGCCGGCACGTCCGACGCGTTCACCGCGGCGTTCGGCGCCGACGGAAAGAAGACGTTCGAAACCGGCGACGCCGTGGCCGGCGACGTCGTGAAGGGACCGGCCGACATCGCCGTCCGCGTCCCGCGTCCCGGCAAGAGCGCCGAGACGGTCACGCTCGTCGACCTCATCGGCGAGCGCGCGAAGAGCGACGATCCCGACGGCCGCGTCGGCCCGCGCGCATGGAGCGTCGTGCCGTTCGAAGCGAAGACGCCCGCCGAGACGCGCGCGTATTTCAGGCGCATCCAGCGCGCGCTCAACGACGGCGTACCGCTCCCGATCTCCTGGTACGTGGCGTCGAACGGCGACGATGGCCACGAAGGGCAGTACAAGACGATTTCGCCCACGCCCGCCGACGCCGACAACTCGGGCGGACACGAGACGCTCATCGACGACTACGAGGTGAACGGCGTCCCCGGCTTCGGGCGACTGGCGGCCGGCACGCCCGCGTCCGACGAGGCGAAGCGCGCGGCGCTCGACGACGCGGCGCATGTCGTGTTCCTGCGCGTAAAAAACTCCTGGGGCACCAAGGCCAACGCGTTCGGTCCCGCGGGATACAACGATCTCTACTTCGATTACCTCACCGGCAAGATGCGCGTCTGCCCCGCGAAGACGCCGGCGACGTCGAAGAAGTGCACCGACCAAATCCCGCTCGAGGACGTGACGCTCCCGGCAGGCTACTGAGGGTCGAGCGCGGGTCGCCGGAACTGGGCTCCGCGCGTTCTCGGCTCTGGGAAGACCTGCGCGACGACGGTTACGGTCCCGCGATCGCCGCGTCGCTGCGCGCGGCCGGCCCATTCGCGGACGACTTCGTCCACGCCGAGCCGTCCCAGAGCCAGGTGTCGGCGAGCGGGAAATTGTTCGGGTCGAGCCCGCCGAAGAGGACGGCTTTGCCGTCGAGCGCCGCCATCGAGGGCCCGCGGCGTGCGCTTGGGCCGGCGCCGGTCGCCGCGGCCCACTGGGTGCCATTCCACGTCCACGTGTCGGACTTGGGCACGCCCTGCGCGTCCTCACCGCCGAAGACGACGAGCTGTCCCGCGAGGCCCGCGACGCCCGCGCGGTCGCGCGCGGGAGGGCCGCTCGCAGGCATCTGCGTCCACGCGGCGCCGTCCCACGTCCACGTATCGGCAGCGACGGCCGCGCCGGTGGCTCCCCCGAAGAGCACCAGCTTCCCTCCGACGGTGCCCGCCGCCGCGGCCCAGCGCGGGCTCGGGCCGTTCACCATCTTCTGCGTCCACGCGGTACCGTCCCACGTCCACGTATCGCCGAGCGCGTCACCGCGGAGGCCGAGGCCGCCAAAGAGAACGACGGTGCCGCCGACGGTCGCCATCGTCGGGGAGATGCGCGGGCTCGGACCGGTGACGTTCAGCTTCGCCCACGCGGTGCCGCTCCACGTCCACGTCTCGCCTTGCGTCTTGTCGAGGCCGTCCTCCCCGCCGAAGAGGACGACGCCACCGCCGCCCGTCGCCGCGGCGCGGGCGAACTTCCGCGCCGCGGGACCTGCGGCGCGTGCCGTCCAGGTCGTGCCGTCCCAGGTCCAAGTATCGCTGCGCGCCGTCGGGCCTGCGCCGCCGAAGAGAAGCAGGCTGGCCGCGCCAGAGCTCCCGGAGGAACCGGAGCTCCCGGAGGACGTGCCGGAGCTCCCAGAGGAGCCCGAGCTGCTGCTCCCACCCGAGCTGCTGCTCCCAGAGGAGCCGGCGCTGCCGGAGGAGCCCGCGGAGCCGGCGGAGCCGCCCGACGTCCCCGACCCGCCGCTGCTGCCGGAGCTCGCGCCGCCGTCGGGCGCGCCGCCGTCGGGCGAGCTTCCGCACGCGACTGCGAGGCCGACGCTCACGATCGCGGCGCACGCCGCGCCCGGCCTCGGTCCAAGAGTGTTCATCGCGCACCGGCGGTCTACTCGCTCTCGCGGCACGCGCAAGGCGAAAAACGTCGGCGCAATTGGGGCGCGGCTTGGCGGCTAGGCGCCGCTCATAGGTTGGACCTTTAGCTTTGACCGTGTCCGTGGCCGTGGCCGCGCCCGTGGCCGTGGCCGTGGCCGCGCCCGGCCCCGAAGTCCGGGCGCGGCGCGCGGCGCTACCGTATGAGCCGCGTCAGCATGCTGACGACGCGCGAGGCGAGCGCAACGA
>JAYVXL010000006.1:0-2854 GCA_043785185.1 Myxococcales bacterium | reverse complement strand
ACGCCGACGCGACGTACCGCCAAGGCGAGGGCTGGACCGACACGCTCGCCGCGGGCTTCGCGGCGGGGCGCTGCCTCGCCGACGAGCACGCCGACGCGCCGCTCGAGCCGAGCGCCGGCTGCCAAGCGTCGTCGGGCGCGTCGTACGAGGACAAAGAGGAGCGCAGCTACTACGATGACGCCGGCCACCTGCTCGCGCGCGTGGTGCTTTACGATCAGGGCGGCGAGAAGCCGGTCGTGCGCCTCGACGACGCGGGCGTGAAGGTCACGGGCGCGGGATGCCAGCTCACGGTTCCCCTCGCCAAGCCGAACGACGCGGGCACGGACGCGGCGGGCCCCCTCCTGAGGTGACGCGGCCCGGGCGGCGGCGCGCGAGATTGCATCGACCGCCTCCCGGTCCTATGCTAGCTACGTTCCCGCGCGGCTCCGAAGGGGCCGTTTCTGCACGCCGGCTTAGCTCAGTTGGTTAGAGCGCTAGATTGTGGATCTAGAGGTCCTCGGTTCGACCCCGAGAGCTGGTACCAAGACACTCCACCGCCCGGCTCGTGGCGATCGCCCGCTCGACGCGCGGGGAGGCGGCGCGGGTTTCGGGCTCACTTGGGCGCGTGAGCGCGTGGGCGCGTGCTCCTCATGAATGCCGCGCGAGGAGGCGGCGGACTTCGTCGACGAGGTCGGCCTCTTTGATCGTCACCTGGGCGGGGCGCGCCTCTTTCCACGCCTTGTTGTCCTTGATCGACGCGGCGGCCTTTGCCCCCTCGATGAGGTCCTTCAGCTGAATCTCGCCGTTCGCGCGCTCGTTCGATCCCTGAATGACGACGCAGGGGCTGCCCCGACGGTCGGCGTACTTCATCTGCGGCTTCATGCCGGAGGTGCCGAGGTACATCTCCGCGCGAATGCCCGCGTGACGGAGGGTCTGCACGAGCGCTTGGTAGCGCGGCAGCTCGGCGCGATCCATGACGAGGACGACGACCGGCCCCTCGGCCGCTGCGCTCGCGGACTCGCCCTTCTTCAAGTGGGCGAGCGCAGCTTGAAGCCGCGACACGCCCACCGAGAAGCCCGTGGCCGGCACCTTCTGGCCGAGAAAGCGCGCGACGAGGTCGTCGTAACGCCCGCCGCCGCCGACGGCGCCGAACCGAACGGGCGCACCGTCGTCGCCTTGGATCTCGAACGTGAGCTCCGCCTCGAAGACAGGACCCGTGTAGTACTCGAGCCCGCGCACGACGGTCGAGTCGAAGCGGACGCGGTCCGCGCCGTATCCCGCGGCCTTGAGGAGCGCGTCGATCTGCCGGAGATCGGCCACCGCCGCGCGCCCGATCTCGGACGACGCCACGAGCGCTTCGACCGTGGCGAGGCCAGGTATTGCGGCCTCGGCGTTCTCGGCGGTCGCGCCGACGAAGCGCATGACGCGCTCGGTCGCGGCCGCGTCCAGCCCCGCCCCTTTGGTGAAGTCGCCCGACTCGTCCTTTCGGCCCGGCCCGAGGAGCGCGAGCACGCCCGCGCTCCCGAGTCGGTCGAGCTTGTCGATCGCCCGCAAGACGGCCAGCCGCTGGCGGCCGCCTTCGTCGGACGCGGCGGTCACGCCGATCGCCTCGAGGACGCCGTCGAGGAGCTTACGGTGGTTCAGCTTCACGATGTAGTCGCCGCGACGAATGCCGAGCGCCTCGAACGTGTCGGCGGCGAGCATGCAGAGCTCGGCGTCGGCGGCGAGGTTGTCGGTCCCGACGGTGTCGGCGTCGAACTGCGTGAACTGACGGAAGCGGCTGGGGCCCGGTTTTTCGTTCCGGAAAACGGAGCCGGTGGCGTAGCGCCGGTAGGGCTTGGGGAGGCGTTCGTAGTTCTGCGCGACGTAGCGCGCGAGGGGCGCCGTGAGATCGTAGCGCAGGCTCATCCACGCTTCGTCGTCGTCCTGCACCGAGAAGACGCCGGCGTTCGGGCGATCCTGATCGGGCAGGAATTTGCCGAGCGCGTCGGTGTACTCGAAGGCCGGCGTCTCGAGCGGCTCGAAGCCGTAGCGCTCGTAGACCGCGCGGATCGTGGCGATCATCGCGTCGTGGCGGCGAATCTCGGCGGCCTCGACGTCGCGGAATCCCCTCGCGAGTCGCGCGAGGGCGCGCGTTTCGGTGATTTCGTCGGACATGGGGCTAAAACCCATATCGTATTTTGCGGCGCTAGAGCGCCGAAGCGGCCGCGAAGTCGGCGTCGATCGTCGTCGCGACCTTCGCCACCTCGGACGCGGCGTCGAAGAGGACGCCGAGCTCGCGGTTGCCGGTGAGCGAGCCGAGCGTGAAGTTCTCCGAGCCGACGTACGCGTGGACGCCGTCGACGACGAAGGCCTTGGCATGCAGGTACGGCGTCGACAGCTGCTTCACCGGGATCTTGTGCTGCTTGAGCGTCGCGATCGCCGCCACCTGGTTCGCCGACGGCGTCGTGCCGGCCGCGAGGACGACGCGGACCGTCACGCCAGAGTCGGCCTTCGCCGCGAGCAGGTTCGTGAGGTCGCCGTCGCTGAACTCCTCGCCCTCGAGGTCGATCGACTTGGTCGCCGTCTTCACGAGATCGTCGACGTGCTGCTTCGCGTTCACCGGCGCGAGCACGAGCTTGCCGCTCGTGTTCGCCGCGAGCCCCGCCATGTCCGCTTGGAAAATCTTCTCGGCGTTGGCGACGTCGTCCGGGTCGGTGTCGATGGCCAGAAATTCACGGTTCTGCGTGAGCGACGAGTCGGTCGCGTTCATCGTCATGATCCACGCGGTCGCGCCGTCGAGGATGATGCACTTTTCGTGCGTGAACGTGTACGCCGACGGCGCCCAGACGACGTTGATCCCCGCGGCCTTGAGGCCGTTGAACGACTGCGTGTT
>JAYVXL010000005.1:0-9356 GCA_043785185.1 Myxococcales bacterium | reverse complement strand
GCAAGCCGCCGGTGCCGCCGCTCGCGACGCTCACGTGGAAGGACTGGAAGGGCGAGCCCATCGTCGAGTTCCCGCGCATGCGCCCGAAGCCGGCCGCGCCCAAGCCTGCGCCGATCGCGGCCAGCGTAGGCAGGGGCGCCGCGCCGCCGCCCGCCGCGCGCCCGCCCGCGAACAACGCCGCGCCGCCCCCGTCCGCCGCCGCGTCTCTCTCGAGCGCCTCGAGCGCCTCGAGCGCCTCGAGCGCCGCCGCCTTTCCGCACCCCGCGCCGCTCGCGCCCGATCCGACGCCGGGCCTCGGCCCGACCGATCGCCCGTCGTCGGCGGGCCGCGCGCCCGTGGCCCGCCGTCGCCACGGGGGAGACGAGCTCATCACCGCCCTCTTCGAGGCGATGCATGATCTCCACTTCCTCCGCGACGCGATCGAGGGCGGCCACTTTTGTATCTCGCTCGCGCTCGAGACGCTGCCGTCGATGGCCGGCATCGTGCACATGTACGACATCGACAAGCGCGAGTTCGTCGTCGCGGTGACCGCGGGCAAGGGCGCCGAGAAGCTCCTCACGCGCCGCTACCCGGAGAGCGATCCGCTCCTCGCGAAGGCGCTCCGCAAGCGCCGCGCCGTCGTCATCGGCGACGCGTCGAAGGTGGAGGGCGCCGCGAGCGAGCGCTACGCGGCGTTCGGCGGCGCCAAGAGCGTCATCGTCGCGCCGGTGCTCCACGGCGGCCGCTTCATCGGCGCGCTCGAGCTCGTGAACCCGCAGGACGGCGACCCGTTCAGCGAGGACGAGGGCAACGCCCTCAACTACATCGCCGAGCAGTACGCCGAGTTCGTCTCCCAGCACGGCGTCGTGATCGACAACGAGGCGATCTCGATGCGGTCCGGAGCGCTGCGCGCGCGCTAGCAAGGGAGCGGGGGAGCGGTCGTGGACAAGACCACCCGGGACAGGCTCGCGAGCTTCGTCCTCTTGCCCGCCGTGCTCGTCGCCGTCGGCGTCCTCGCGTATTTCACGTTCCGCACGACGTTCCAGATCGAGCGCCTGCGCCAGCAGTCGGTCCTCGAGGCGACGCTCGGCCTCGCCAACGAGAAGGCCGACCGCCTCGACAAGCAGATCGTCGAGCAGGACAACGTCGTCGTCGCCGTGTCCGACCCCGGCAAGCTCGAAGGGCTGAACGAGCGCTGGCTCCCGACGGCGCGCCGCGAGACGCCGAGCGTCCGCGCGATCCTCGTGCTCGACGACAACCGCACGGTGCTCGCGTTCGCCTCGCGCGCGAGCGGCGCATGGACCGACGAGGAGGCCTTTCGCCGCCTCCTCGTGCACCGAATGCTCCGCGACATGAACCTGCAGGAGCCCGTCGAGGAGCTGCGCCACCTTCACAAGGAGTACGGCGGCGAGGGCTACCTCGTGAGCTATTGGCAGCGCACGTTCGAGGAGCGCCGCTACCTCGTCGTCGCGTGGCACGACATCGGTCGCATCGTGAAGGAGACGCTGCCGGCGCTCTACGCCGAGCTCGGCGGCGCGAGCGCGCAGAGCCGCGTCAACGTGGTCGACGAGGAGGGGCGCATCATCTTCGGCCCGCCGCTCCGGAGCGGCGAGTTCACCGTCGGCGTCCGCTTCCCGACGACGCTCTACAACTGGCGGCTCCAGGTCTCGCCCACCGCCAGCGAAGACCTCTCCACGCGCGTGCAGAGCCGGCGGACGCTGGAGCTCGTCATGCTCCTCCTCTCGTCGCTCGTCATCGTCGCCGGCGTCGCGACGATCCTGCTCGCCGCCGAGAAGGAGCGCCGCATCAGCGCGCTCAAGAGCGAGTTCGTCGCGAACGTCTCGCACGAGCTGAAGACGCCCCTCGCGCTCGTGCGCATGTTCGCGGAGATGCTCCAGTCGGGGCGCGTCCCCAG
Organism: Myxococcales bacterium; assembly: GCA_043785185.1. Taxonomy (GTDB): domain Bacteria; phylum Myxococcota_A; class Polyangia; order Polyangiales; family Polyangiaceae; genus JANYHK01. The sequence goes on along the minus strand of JAYVXL010000005.1, from coordinate 7,462 downwards.
CGACGAAAAACGGCAGGAATACCTTGAAATCATCGTGCGCGAGAGCGAGCGTCTCTCGAACCTCATCGAGAACGTGCTCGACTTCGCGAAGGTCGAGCGCGGGCGCGGCGGCTACGAGTTCGCCGAGGGGGACGTCGGCCAGGCCGTCACCCACGCCGTGAACGTCTACCGCTACCGCGCCGAGCGCGAAGGGGCCCTGCTCGTGGCCGACGTCGCGCGCGAGCTCCCGACGGCGCGCATCGACGAGCGCGCCATCCAGCTCGCCGTCATCAACCTCGTCGACAACGCGCTCAAGTACGGCAGCTCGCCCGACCCGCGCCCCGCCGAGGGAAGCGGCGACGCGATCACCGTGCGCGTGGCCGCGGTCGGCGGGAACATCCAGGTCCAGGTCACCGATCGCGGCCCCGGCGTGCCGGCGGAGGATCGTCAGCGCATCTTCGAGCGCTTCGTCCGCGGAAGCGGCGGCGAGGGCCGCGCGCAGGTGCGCGGCAGCGGCATCGGCCTCGCGCTCGTGAAGAACATCGCCGAGAGCCACGGCGGACGCGCGTGGGTCGAGCCGGCCGAGCCGCGCGGCGCCCGCTTTGTCTTTACGATTCCCGCGGGCCCGCCGCGCGCGCGGCGATCGGTCGCGGAGACGACCAAAAACAGGCTTGATTCATGAACAAGCTCGGCCACTTACTTTAACCGGGCCGAGGCCCGGGGCGGGCGGCAAACCGCGTCGCCTCTAAACCCAAACCATTTCCACGTCTTGACCTGCGGTGCACGCACGGTATCGTGAAAGCTGGTCTGCTCCGAAAGGAGAGCCAGGCCCATCGTTGGTTGTTTTGTCGAGGTCCGCACGTGGAGGTTCGTCGTTTTGGCTACGGGGAATGAGGATTCGAAGCTGTTCGTGGCAGGGCTGCCGGACAGCGTTTCTGAAGAAGTTCTGAAGCAGCTCTTCGAAGCGACTGGCGGCACCGTCGTCAACGTGAGCCTGCCGAAGGATCGCGCCACGGGTAGACCCCGCGGCTTCGGCTTCGTCACGCTCTCCACACCCGCAGAGGCACAGGCCGCGCGCGACGCGCTCGACGGCTCGATGCAAGCGGGCAAATCCATTTCGGTTCGGCCCTTCCAGGCCGAGCCGCCGCGCCGCGACGGTCCGGGCATGGGACCTCCGGGTCCCGGCGGGCCGCGCACGTTCGGCGGACCGCCGCGCGTCGGCGGACCGGGCGCCGGACCCGGCGCGACCGCGCCGGACCGCACGCTGTACGTCGGCAACCTGCCGTACGACTGCACGCAGATCGAGCTCGAGACGCTCATCAACGGCGTCGCGGGCACCGGTCAGGTCGTGCGCGTGCACTTGCCGACCGATCCCGACGGCCGCAAACGCGGCTTCGGCTTCGTGACGATGGCGAGCTCGGAGACGGCGAAGACCGCCTCGGAGCAGCTGAAGACGGTGGACCTCCGCGGTCGCAAGCTCGTCGTCAACCTCGCCCACCCGAAGGGCGACCGACCGGCGCGCCCCGATGGCGGCTTCGGCGGCGGCGGCTTCGGCGGCGGCGGCGGCGGCTTCGGCGGCGGCGGCGGGGGCGGCGGCGGATTCGCCGGACCGCCCGCGGGCAGCAACTTCGGGCCGCCCGCGCGAAAGACGTTCGACGAGCGACGCCGCAAGACGCACAGCAGCGCCGGCGAGGACGGCCCCCGCAAGCCGCGCTTTGGCGGCAATGAACGCGGCGGCGGCGGCGGCGGTCGCGTGAAGACCGACGACGACTGGAGCGGCGGCGGCACCACCGGCGGCGGAGACGACGACTAGCCAAGGCCGGGCGTGACTCTCCGAACGTCGTTGCCCCTCTGGGCCGGCACGCGGCGCGGCGTTCTTCAACGCGACGCGACGCTACGCTACGCGATCTGAAGTACCCTCGTTCCACCTCACCTTCAGCAGGGCTTGACTTGGCCGCCAGCGCGGGTAAGGTCCGCCCCCCTGCCCGTCCTAGGGAGCTAAATTCCAATGCGCGATCTCATCAAAATGACGTGCGGAAACTGCAGCCGCGCGAACTACACGACCACCAAGAACAAGCGCACGATGAGCGAGAAGTTCGAGATCAAGAAGTTCTGCCCCACGTGCCGGAAGCACTTCCCGCACAAAGAGGGGAAGATCTCGAAGGGTTGAGAGTGCTTTCGAGGGCTGGGGCGGCCCCGCAACCCTCGATTGCGTCCGTACCCGCCCGTTGGTAGAAGCGGCGTAGAAGCAGCACCGCTTCGCTCGGCTTCTTCTTCGTCCAACGCTCCGACGCTCACGTGTAAACCCGGCCCTAGGTGGCCCGCGGCACCCGCGCTTCTTCCGAGGCGCAGGCGCAAAGGAGAACGACCGCCCGATGATCTTCGACTGGCTCCACGGCCTGTTTTCGAACGATCTCGCGATCGATCTCGGAACCGCGAACACCCTCATTTACGTGAAGGGCAAGGGGATCGTGTCGTGCGAGCCGTCGGTCGTCGCCGTCCAGCGCGACGCGCGCGGTGGCAACAAGGTGCTCGCCGTCGGGCGCGAAGCGAAGGAGATGCTCGGCCGTACGCCGGGGAACATCCGCGCCGTCCGCCCGCTCCGCGACGGCGTCATCGCCGACTTCGAGATCACCGAGGCGATGCTCCGGTACTTCATCGCCCGCGCGCACAACCGCCGGACGCTCGTGAAGCCGCGCATCATCATTTGCGTCCCCTTCGGCATCACCGAGGTCGAGAAGCGCGCGGTCAAAGAGAGCGCCGAGAGCGCCGGCGCGCGTGAGGTCTACCTCATCGAAGAGCCGATGGCGGCGGCGATCGGCGCGGGGCTGCCGATCACCGAGCCTTCCGGAAACATGGTCGTCGACATCGGCGGCGGTACGACCGAGGTCGCCGTCATCTCGCTCGCCGGCATCGTCTACTCGCAGTCGGTCCGCGTCGGCGGCGACAAGATGGACGAGGCGATCCAGGCCTACCTGAAGCGCAAGTACAACCTCGCCATCGGCGAGCAGACGGCCGAGCGCATCAAGATGCAGATCGGCAACGCCTACCCGCTCGAGCAGCAGATCACCTGCGAGGTGAAGGGCCGTGATCTCGTCGCCGGCGTCCCCAAGACGGTCATCGTCAACTCCGACGAGATCCGCGAGGCGCTCACCGAGCCGACGAACGCGATCGTCGAGGCGGTGCTCTTGGCCCTGGAGAAGACACCGCCGGAGCTCGCCGCCGACATCGTCGACAAGGGCATCGTCCTCACCGGCGGCGGCGCGCTGCTCAAGAACATCGACGTCCTCCTCCGCGAGGAGACGGGCCTGCCGGTCATGGTCTGCGACGACCCGATCAGCGCGGTCGTCCTCGGCAGCGGGAAGACGCTCGACCACATGGAGCTCTTGAAGGAGGTCACGATCGGGTAGGCCTCGGCCTCCCGTCGGTTGCCCACGCACGCCTGGAGGTCGATAGAAGTCGTGTCCCCCATTAAGCGTTACCGTGACGCGGCCTTCGTGATCGTGCTCTTGGCGATTCCGTTCTTCTTCTTGCGCGCCAACATGCGGCGGCCGGACAACCTCAACGCGCTCGACCGCGCGCTCCTCCGCGTGAGCGCGCCGATCGAGTTCGCGGCGTCGAGCGTCGCGCGCGGCGTGTCGAACCTCTTCGGCGACTACGTCTACCTCGTGGACGTAAAGAAGGACAACGAGCGCCTCGCCTACGACAACGCGCGCATGCGCGAGAACGTGCACCGACTCGAGCAAGCGCAAGTCGAGAACCGCGAGCTGCGGCGGCTCCTGCAGCTGCGCGAGGCGACGCCGGGCGACACGGTGAGCGCGCAGGTCGTCGGCAAGGATTTTACCGAGTTTTTCAGGGTGACGCGCATCATCCTCGATCGCGGCTCGCGCAACATCCGCCCGCACATGCCGGTCATCTCGCCCGACGGCGTCGTCGGGGCCGTGCTCCACGTGAGCGGCGACTCGGTGGACGTGCAGCTCGCCGTCGACGCGCAGTTCGGCATCGACGTCGAGGACGAGCGCACGCACGCGCGCGGCTTCGTGCGCGGTACGGGCGACCCGCAGCGCTACGGGTGCAAGGTCGAGATGGTCGACGGGCGCGACGAAATCGAGCTGGGCGATCTCCTGGTCACGAGCGGCAAAGGCAAATGGTTCCCCAAAGGGCTTCCCGTCGCCCGCGTCACCAAGGTCGTCCGGAAGGAGCTCGGTCGTGATCAGGAGGTCGAGGCGCTCCCGACGGTGAACTTCTCCCGACTCGACGCCGTGCTCATCTTGGTGACCCCGCCCGGCGAAGAAGGGGCGCCGCCGGACACCACGGCCCGGAGCGCGCGCGCGCAGGACAAGGGAAAGCCGTAGCCGCGATGCGCAACACCGCGTTCTTCGCCGCCGGCTTCGCGCTCTTGCTCCTGCAAGCGCAGCTCTTTCGCCTGCTCGGCATGATTCACGTGCCGGGGATGGTGCCGTCGCTCGTCTTGCCGCTCATTCTGTTCATGGGCGTGCACGAGTACTCGCTGCCGCGCGGCGCCGGCGTCGCGTTCGCGCTCGGGTACGCGACCGACCTCATCGGCATCACGCCGGTCGGCCTCTACACGTTCACGTACGTCGCGCTGTTTCTCCTCGCGCGCGGAGCGGGCGTTCGCCTCGCGGCGCAGACGATGTGGATGCAGGTCGTCCTCGCGCTGGCGTTCTCGCTCGTGCACAGCGTGATGCTGCTGATGCTCATCGCCGTCTTCGGCCGCGACGCGTATGCGCCGCGCGCGCTCTACCCGCTCATCTTGCCGCACGTCTTCGTGACCGGCCTCTTCGCGCCGCTCGTCTTCCGGGTCGCGCAGCGCATCCACACGGCGACGACGGCGAAGGCGACGGGAGGGACGTACTCGTGAGCGATCTGCTCGTCCCCCGCTCCGACGTCGGCGAGTTCCGCAAGCGCTACCGCTGGCTCGCGCTCTTCGCGTTCCTCGCCTTCCTCGCCATCGTGGCGCGCCTGTTCCAGCTCCAGGTCGTGCGCGGGCGCGAGTTCGCCGACACCGCGCGCGAGAACGTCATCCGCCGCGTGATCCTGCCGACCACGCGCGGCGTCGTGCGCGACTCTCAGGGCAAGGTGCTCGCGTCGAGTCGGCCGTCGTACAACGTGTACCTCGTGCCGGGCCGCGTCTCACCGAGCGCGCGCCCGAAGAGGCGCGGCGCGCTGGCCCCGCCCGAGCCGGACACCTTCCCCCGCATCGCCGACACGCTGCGCCTCAACCCTGACGAGCGCAGCCGCCTCGCCCAGCGCATCGCCACCGCGTGCACGACGGACGAGGACCGCTCGCCGTGCTGGCGTCCCATCCTCGTGCGTGAGGACCTGCCGCGCGACATCGTCGCCGAGCTGAAGCAGCACCCGACCGAGCTCGCGGGCGCCGACGTCTCACCGAACCTGGTGCGCTACTACCCGTACAAGAACCTCGGCGCGCACGTCGTCGGCTACACGGCCGAGGTCGACGCCGAGGCGCTCGCGCGCTACCGGCCGCAGGGCTACGAGTCTTTGAACGCCGAGCAACGCGCGAAGGTCAACCCGCTCGGCTACGACTCGGGCGACACGCTCGGCGCCACCGGCGTCGAGCACGCGTGGGAGAGCTACGTCCGCGGGCAGCGCGGCTGGGAGAAGCGCGTCGTCGACGCGCGCGGCCGCTACCGCACCGGCCCCGAGGCCGAGCGCCTGATCGAGGCGCCCGCCCGCCAGGAGCCGATCCCGGGGCGCGATCTCCGCCTGACCGTCGACATCGAGCTCACGCAGGGCGTCGAGAAGGCGATGCGCGTCCACCCCGCGGGCGCCGCGGTCGTGGTCGACGTGCGCACCGGGCGTCTGCTCGCGCTCTACTCGAAGCCGGACTTCGACCCCAACGATCTGTCCGGCGGCGGCGGGCGCGAGCGCATGCGCCAGAGTTGGGCGAAGCTCAGCGCCGACCCGCTCCACCCGCTCCTCGACAAGACCATGAGCGGCTCGTTTCAGCCGGGCTCGACGTTCAAGCCGTTCAGCGCGCTCGCCGCGCTCGAGGACAGGCTCATCGATCCCGAGGAGACGGTGCGCTGCGACGGGGTCGTCTACTTCGGGCGGCAGCCCTGGCACTGCACGCACGTCCACGGCAAGGTCGCCATGCACGACGCGATCTCCGAGAGCTGCAACATCTACTTCGCCAAGGTCGCCGAGGCGGCCGGCATGGATCGCATCGCGAAGGTGGCCCAGGATTTTGGCTTCGGCGTGAAGACCGGCCTCGGCACCAACCCCGAGTCGGGCGGCCGCATCACGACGCGCTCGTGGTACGCGCTCCGCTACCGGGGGCAGTTCCGCGTCGGCTTCACGCTGAACACCGCGATCGGCCAGGGGGCCACCACCGTCACGCCGCTGCAGCTCGCGCTCGCGTACGGCGCGATCGCGAACGGCGGCACGCTGTACCTCCCGCAGATCGTGCGCGCGGTCGAGACGAGCGACGGCGGCGTCGTCCAGGATTTCCCGCCGCGCGTGCACCACAAGGTCGGCGTGCGGCCGGAGAACCTCGCGCGCGTGAACGAGGGGCTCTGGGGCGTCGTCAACGAGCCGAAGGGGACGGCGTTTCCGGTGCGCGACGCCGCGCTGGACGTCGCCGGCAAGACCGGCACCGCGCAGACTGGCTACGTCGCCCACGAGGGCGACGATCCGAAGAAGGCCTGGTACGAGTCGCAGAACCACGCCTGGTTCGCGGCGTACTCGCCGTCGAAGGATCCGGAGATCGCGGTCGTCGTCCTCGTCGAGCACGGCGGCTCGGGCCCGACGCAGGCCGCGCCGGTCGCCCTCCAGATCGTGCGCGAGTACACGCGACTGCAGGCGGCGCGCGCCGGCCACCCGCGCGCCGCCGCGAGCGTGCGGCCATGAGCGCCTACGGCCTCGGCGCGAGCCGCCTCCTCGGGCGCGCGCGCGAGAACTTCGACTGGGCGCTCTTCCTCGGCGCGGCGCTGCTCGCCGTCGTCGGCGTCGTGAACCTCTACTCGGCGACGAGCGTAGTCCGCGCGTCGCTGGCGGAGATGTACATCCAGCAAGTCTATTGGCTCGTCGTCGGCGGCATCTTCGCCACCGTCGTCGCCGCGATCGACTACCGCCACTACGAGCGCTTCGGCTACGCGCTCTACGCGTTCGGCGTCGTGCTGCTCGTCCTCGTATTCATCCTCGGCCGTGACATCCGCGGCAGCTCGCGGTGGATCTACATCGGCAGCTTCAGCCTGCAGCCGAGCGAGTTCATGAAGCTCTTTCTCATCATCGCCCTCGCGAAGCACCTGCACGACGACCCGAAGAGCGAAGGTCGCACGCTCGTCGATCTCATCGTGCCGGCGCTCTTGACCATCGTGCCGCTGCTCCTCATCCTCCTGCAGCCGGATCTCGGGACGGCGCTCATCCTCGGCCTCATTTTCCTCACGATCGTCGCGCTCACGCGCATCCAGCGAAAGAGCATGATGTGGCTCGTGGGCGG
>JAYVXL010000004.1:0-9360 GCA_043785185.1 Myxococcales bacterium | reverse complement strand
TCGCGCGGACGATGTGCGAGCGGGCGCGGAAGACCTCCGCCACCTCGGGGTTGGCGACGAGGTCGACGTAGCGCTGGCGGTAGCGCGTCTCGACGTCGGTGAGGCCGTGCCACTTCTCGGGGAGCGGTCGCATCGCCTTGGTGAGGAGGCGCACGCGCTTCGGCTCGATCGACAGCTCGCCGCGCTTGCTCGCGGTGAGCTCGCCCTCGGCTTCTACGAAATCGCCGACGTCGAGATCCTCGAGCGACGCGTAGCCCTCGCCCATGATCGCCTCGCTCACGAGGGCCTGGATTTCTCCCGTTCGGTCGCGCAGGCGCAGGAACGAGAGACCGCCCGTCGAGCGGAACGCGATGACACGCCCGCGCAGGTGGACGACTCGACCCGCGCACGCCGCGCGCACCTTCTCCTCGACGTACCTGCCGTCGACCTTGCCCGCCTCGGCGCGCGTTCGAGCCTCGGCGATGTCGAGGGTCGTGCCGCCGAGCCGCGGCGCGACGTCGTTCGCGAACGGGCTCTCGCCTTTGCCGCGCGCGCGCACGCGCTCGGCCTTCGTGGCCCGCGCTTCGATGAGCGCCTGCTCGGCGCCGTGCGCCGGGGCGTTCTTCTCGGTGCCTGTCACGTGGCTCTCGTGCTTTTCGGCCATGGCAGCCTCTTCTACGATGATTTCACGCGGAACGCGCGAAAGAAGCCGCGCAGCTCCTCGGTGCCCGCCTGGGCCGACCCGCCATCCACGACGATGAACAGCTCGAAGAGGTTCGTCCCCCGGACGTGGATCTGCCCCATCGCCGGCTTGTTCGCGCCGCAGCTGCCGTCCACCGTCACCGTCTTGTGCTCGAGCGTGTCGGCGTGCTCCATGCGGACGCGCGCGCCCCGGCACGCGCGGAAGAACGCGCTCGACGCGGCGTCGAACGCGCGCTCGGTGTCGGCTCCCTCGCCGAGCGGGCGGCGCGCGACGGTGAACGTGACGCCGTCCTTCGTCGCGCTCCATTGCACCGCCGGGCCGCCTTCGGAGACGGTGTCGCGGCGCGCGAACCCGTCCGGGATGCGCGCGAAGAACTCCGGCTCGTCGATCGCCGCCCACCCTGCCGCGACGCTCCGGTCGATCGGCGGCGCCGGCGGCGGGTGGGTCACGACCGGCCGCTCGCTGGCCGCGCCACCTCCGCACGCCACGCCGCTGAGCGCCGCGGTGAGAGTCACCACCCCGAAGAAGGCGCGCGTGCGTCCCATTAGACCTCCGCCTCTTCGCTGGCGACGCCGCCCTTCTTGAGCGTGCCGCCGGCCGCGGCGAGGAGGTACGCCTCGATGAACGGATCGAGCTCGCCGTCGAGCACCGCGTCGACGTTGCCCGTCTCGTTCGAGGTGCGAACGTCCTTCACGAGCCGGTAGGGCGCGAGGACGTAGCTGCGGATCTGGCTCCCCCACGCGATCTGGCTCTTTCCTGCCTGGTATTGCGCCGACTGCTCCTCTCGCTTCTGGATCTCGAGCTCGTACAGCTTGGCCTTGACCATCTTGAGGGCCATGCGGCGGTTCTGAAGCTGCGAGCGCTCCGCGCGGCAGACGACCATGATTCCGCTCGGGAGGTGCCGCATGCGCACGGCCGTCTCGACCTTGTTGACGTTCTGGCCGCCTTTGCCGCCGGCGCGCATCGTCGTGGTCTCGAGGTCCTCGTCTTTGACGACGATGTCGATCTCGTCGTCGATGTCGGCGCTCACCTCGACCGCGGCGAAGGCCGTCTGCCGTCGTGCGTTTCCGTCGAACGGTGAGATCCGGACGAGGCGATGGACGCCGATCTCGCTCCGCAGGTAGCCGAACGCGTGGTCTCCGGCGACGGTGAACGAGACGCCATCGATGCCGGCCTCCTCCCCCTCCTGGTAGTCGATGATCTCGGTCTTGTAGCCGTGCTTCTCGCACCAGCGCATGTACATGCGCTGCAGCATCGCCGCCCAGTCCTTGGCGTCGGTGCCGCCGGTGCCGGGGTGAATGCTGACGATGGCGTTGGCGTGGTCCACCGGGCCGCTGAGCATGCGGCTCAGCTCGGCCTGGCGCACGCGGTGCTCGAGGGCGGGAAGGAGCGCCTCGGCCTCGGCGATGGTCGCGTCGTCCGCGCCCTCGGCGCCCAGATCGAGGAGCACCTTTGCGTCGTCGACGTCGCGCCACAGCTTCTCGAACGACGTCACCTTCGTCTCGATGCCCGAGCGCTTGCGCGTGATGGCCTGCGCCTTCTTCGCGTCGTCCCAGAAGCCCGGCACGAGCGTCTGCTCGCCGAGCTTGTCGATGTCCTCCTTCAGCTTGGGGAGGTCAAAGATGCCCCCTTAGCACCGTGAGGCGCCTTTGGAGGTCAGCGAGGGAGTCGCGCGATTCGGACAGCATTTCACCCGCGCGTGTACCCCCGGCTCCCGCCGCGGTCAAGTCGGGCCCGGAGGCTCGCGGGGGCGCCGCGCCCGGGCGAAACCGCCGGCGGTGAGCACGTCGAGCGCGACCTCAGCCTCGAGCACGCGGACCTGCGCGTCGAGGTCCTCCCTCGTGCCCGGCGGGGCCGCCTGCTGGTCGAGCCGCGCGCGCTGCCACTGGAAGAGGAGGTCGAGTACCCGTGCGGCGAGCCGCGCGCGGGCCTCGATGCGCTCGAGGCGCACGCGCTCGAGCGTCGGCTCGTCGTCCGCGTAGAGCAGGCGGTCGAGGTGCCAGGTAAGGCGCGCCTCGAGCCACAGGTGGGCGCCCGCGGCGTCGTAGAACCGCACGTTGCCATTCCCGGTCGTCGTGTCCACGCGGCCCGCCTCGGTCACGAGGCGCATCGCGCGCACGCGGGTCTCGGGGAGCGCGGCGCTCTGCCGGGCGCGCGCGATGACGGCGTCGATTTTCGCGTCCCCCTCGCCGAGGCCGACGGCGCGCCAGGCCGCGCCCACCGTCGCGCGCGCGAGCGTCGGATCGAGCGGGAGCGGCGCGGGCGGCGGAGCGCGCTCCTTGGGCGCCTCGGCCGGTGGCCATGGCGGCGTACGCTCGGTGAGCGCGTGCACGGGGCCGGTCGCGATGCGATCCAAGGCGAGGCCGACGACCGCGAGAACGCCGACGTCGTTGCGGTAGGCAAAGACGCGCTCGAACGCGGCGAGCGAAATCCAGCTCCGGCCTGCCGCACCCGTGCTCCCCGTGCGGTGCACCCCGACGGCGACGAGGTCCTCCGCGTCGAGCCCGTCGTCGCCCGGCCAGGCGGCGCGGGCGCGCGCGGGCGCGACGAACAAGAAGAGGAGCGTGAGCGCGGCGCTCCAGCGAACGCGCGACGGAGGAGGGGGGTGCATGCGGACCCCTTCTTCACGCGGCGTGCCAGGCGAGCGCGGCGGGAATTTGCCGCGCTCGAGCGCGCGTCGGGGTGTCCCGGACGCGCCCCGGGGTGTCCCCGGACGGCCCTAGCGCCGCGCGCGGCTTGCCCTGCGCCGAGCGGCGGGTCACCTTTCCGAGGCCCGATGCGCACCGAGATCGTTCGCACGGTGGAAGAGGCTGGCCAGACCCTCGCCCTCCGCAAGCGCGGCGACGCGTGGGACGTCGTCCTCGGCAGCGTCGTCCTCCTCTCGAGCGCCGCGCTCGAGACCGAGCTCGCGTTCGGACGCATGGTCGTGGACGTGGCTCCCGGCGCGGCGCGCGTCCTCGTCGGCGGTCTCGGCTTCGGGGCGACCGTTCGGGGCGTGCTCGACGTGGCCGGGCCGGACGTCGAGGTCGTCGTCGTCGAGAAGCTCCGCGCCATTTGCGAGCTCACCCGCGCCGAGCTCGCGCACCTCGCGGGGGACGTCCTCGCCGATCCGCGCGTGCGCCTCGTGCACGACGACGTCGCCGACGTGATCGCGCGCGAGCGGGGCCTCGGCGCGATCCTCCTCGACGTCGACAACGGGCCGGAGTGGGCCTCGTTCCGCACGAACGCGCGCCTCTACGGTCCGCACGCCCTCGCCGCCGCCCGGGACGCGCTCGCGCCGGGCGGCGCGTACGCGGTGTGGAGCGGCTACAAGGCCGACGCGTTCCTCGGGAAGCTGCGCGCCGCGAAGCTGACCCCTCGCGTCATTCTCTTGCGCGACAAGGGGGTCGTCCAGGCGCGCGCGTACGTCGGCGTGAACGCGCGGCGCGATCCGTAGCCGTCGGTTCGCCCTGTCGCGTTCTCGACGGCGCTCGATTAGCTGGGCAGGACTTTGGCGTCGGGCGTCGCCCAGTACGCCGCGGTCACGCGCTCGACGTACGCGACCAGGTTCTTCTTGCCGCGCGCGTGCTTGGCGACCGGGCTCTCCTTCGGGTACGCGAGGACGTTGGCCAGCGTACCGAAGAGGCCCGCGTCGTACGACGTCGGCGCGTCGCCGAAGAGGTAGGGCCGGTCGCCGAGCAGCGCGGAGAGCGCGTCGAGGTCGGCGCGCCCGTTCGCGTGCACGTTGCCGGTCGTGTGCCGGCCGGTGCCCTGCCCCCACGCGTTGCGCACGGTCTCCTTGCGGATCATCGACAGGATGAGCCCGCCAATGACGGGCGGCACGATCTTCTTGAACTCGGCGGCGACCCCGGGAAACGCCGCGTCGTCCGCCCAGCGCGTGTGGAGGACGACCCAGTACAAGCTCTCCTCGCACGTTCGCCGGATGACGTGCGCGCGCGCGCGCTCCTCCTCGGTCAGCCGGGCGTCGAGCGGGTCGCCGTACTTCTTCTTCAGGTGCTCGAGGATGAGACCGGAGTCGCCGACGATGTCGCCGCCGTCGACGATGTACGGGATCTTCTTCGTGGGCGCCTTGCGCGGGTCGCCGAGCTTCGCCTCGTAGGGGAGCTTCGTCATACGAAGGTACGTCTTCACCTTCAGGCTGAACGGGCTGAAGTCGGGGACGTCGAACGCGTCCCATCCGCCGTGCACGGTGAGGGTCGGGGTGGCCATGGCGACCACTCTACTGCGTCGCATTGCGCGTCAGTGCGCGGATTTTCCGGGGCGCCGGTTCCACAGCGTCGAAATCAGAATGGCGCCGACGATGGCAAACGGCACCTGGCTGATGCCCCACGCGCTCCAGCCGTAGGCGTCGATCACACGCCCTAGCGTCTGCGCGACGATCGCGCCTGCGACGTACTGCGCGCCGTCGAAGAGCCCGGCGGCCGTGGCCACCGCCTTCTTGCCGCCAAAGTCCATCGACGCGGCGCCGCCGACCATCGAGTGCGCCGACTGGATGAAGAAGGAGAGCAGGACCATCATCCACGCGGCGAAGAGCGGCCCGCCGCCGACCACGCGGAAGACGAGCTGCACGACCGCCATCCCCACGAACGCGAAGAACACGACCGGCGCGCGGCGGTTGTCGAAGAGGACGTCGCTCATGTTGCCCGAGACGAGGCCGCCGAAGACGCTTGCGATCGGCATCGCGACCGACGCGAACGTGAGGCAGATCGTGGCGCGCTGCACCTCGTCGGTCATGTCGCCGACCGTGGCCGCGAGCCCGACGGCGACGAGCGCGAAGAACACGCCGACGAGCGAGAACGTCGCCGTGAAGCGCCTTTGCACCGTCCACTCGGAGATGCGATCGACGCGCTTTTTCAGCTGCAAAATGCCCAGGATTACGAGCACGCTGGCGACGAGCGCCGACACGTTGATCGCGATCATCTTGAGATCCCGCGCCGCTTGCTTCGCGTGGTAGACGTTCGCGAAGAATTTCGGGAACCAGTCGTCGGTGCCGTTGCGGACGAAGCCGATCATCAACGACGACGCCGCGATGAGCCACATCTCGCGGCGCGCGAACACGCGCCGAAGCACGAAGCCGAGGCCGCCGCCCTCCTCGCCGGCCTCCTCGTCGCCGGTCACGAGCTCGCCGAGGCCCGCGTCCTTCGGCGTGTCGGCGACGAGCTTGCTGTCGACGAAAATGAGGACGACGAGGAGCGCCGCCGGCACCCAGAACACCCAGCGCCACGGCAGGGCGCCGGCGATGAGCGGGCCGACCGCGAAGGCGAGCGTGCGGCCGGACTGGATCATGATGCCGAAGATGCCGGCGAACGAGCCGCGCTCCTTCACCGGGAACCACGCCGCGTTGATCTTCACGATCGACAGCGCGCCGAACGATTGGAAGTAGTGGTTGAGCGCCCAGACGATCGCGAAGCTCGCGATCACGGTGCCCATCGGCATGCCGCCCTCGAGGACCGCGGCGGTGACGACCTTCTTGTGATCGGGCGACCAGACGGCATCCTGCACGAGGACGAGCGAGCCCAGGCCGAACAGGAAGTTGAAGACGGCCGCGCCGCCGGCGCCGATGAGGATCGCGCGCTTGCCGCCGATCTTGTCGGCGAGCGGGCCGTTCAAGAAGACCGAGACGCCGTAGCAAATTTTACCGGCGGAGATGATGTTGCCGAGATCGGTGTTGCTCCAGCCGAAGCGATCGGCGAGCAGCGCGTTGACGGCCGAGAAGTTGTACCGGCCCATGTAGAACATGGCGTACATGAGGCCGAGGAACACCCAGTTCTGCGTTCGGCGCCGCTGAAACGCCGGGTCTTGAGTGTCGACGGGCATGGGCGGCGCGCACCCTAGAGCAACCGCCGCGATAAGGGAACGCCGGCAGTGGCGGCCGCATGTCGTCCGCGCCGCGTGCAGCCTCTTGCGGTCGCGCGCGAAGGCGGCGACGATGACGGTCCGGCATGCAGCACGCGGACCTCCTCGCCCAGATCCCGCTCTTCGAGGGGTTGTCCGATGACGATCGCGAGGCGCTCGCCAAGCGCCTCTCCGAGAAGAAGTTCGGCGCCGCCGAGAGCGTCTTCGACAAGGGCGACGCAGGCTCGTCGATGTACGTCGTGCTCTCGGGCTCGGTGCAGATCTTCCTGCCGCCCGAGGAGAAGGGGGGCGAGCGCGTCGTCCTCAAGGACGTGCGCACCGGAGAGTACTTCGGCGAGCTCTCGCTCTTCGACGACAAACCGCGCTCGGCGAGCGTCGAGTCGATGACGGACACGGTGCTCCTCGAGCTGACGCGTGAGGAGCTCGGTGAGCACCTCGGACGCAGCAAGACGGCGGCGATCGCGATCCTGAGCGAGATGGCCGAGCGCCTCCGCGAGACGAACTCGCTGCTCTCCCAGCGCGCGACCACCAACGTCGTCAAAGAGATCGAAGAGAACCTCACCTTCGGCCAGCGCCTCGCCGACCGCGTCGCGTAGCTGAACGGCAGCTGGGCGTTCATGCTCTTTTTGATCGGCCTCTCGCTCAGCTGGGCGGCGGTCAACAAGTACCTTCCGCACCCCTTCGACGAATACCCGTACGTCTTCTTCAACCTGCTGCTCGCGATCCTCGTGGCGCTGCAGGGGCCGCTCATCGTCATGAGCCAGAACCGTCAGACGATGAAGGATCGCGCGCAGGCCGAGAACGACTACCGCGTGAACCTGAAGAACGAGCTCAACATCGAGAAGGCGCTGAGCGAGCTCGGCGCGTTCCGCGCGGAGACGCAGAAGCGGCTCGACGTGATCGAGCGCGCGCAACGCGCCGATCGCGTGCGCGCCGAGGTGCCCGCGAAGACGCCGGGAGGCCCGCTGGCGTAGCGGGGCCCGCGCGCGCTCCCGCCAGGCCGGGCTATTTGCCTCGAAAGACAGCCTTCCGCTTCTCGGCGAACGCGCCGAACGCCTCGCCCAGATCCGTCGACGGGAGGAACGCGCTGTTGTGGAGCGCCACGTAGCGAAGGCCGGCGTCGTCGGCCGCGCGGACGCGCTCGTTCATCACGTCCTTGATGCCCTCGACGACGAGCGGCGGGTTGTCCGCCATCTCCCGGGCGAGCGCGCGCGCGGCGGCGACGGCGTCGTCCTTCGTGTCGTAGACGTCGTTCACGAGGCCGATGCGCAGCGCGCGGTCGGCGTCGATGTCGCGACCGGTCAAGGCGAGCTCGCGCGCGTGCCCCTCGCCGACGATGCGCGACAAGCGCTGCAGCGTGCCGAGGTCCGCCACCATCGCGACCTTCACCTCGCGCACCGAGAGCTTGACGTCGCGGCTGGCGACGCGCACGTCGCACGCCGTGACGACGTCGATCCCGCCGCCCAGGCAGACGCCGTGGATGGCCGCGACGACGGGCTTGCGGCACGTCGCGATCGACGTGACGGCGCGCTGCAGGCGGTGGATCGTCTCCTGCAGCTTCGTGCGCGTGTCGGCGAGGCCGCCTTGCATCAGGGGGCCGAGCTCGCCCATCATCTTCACGAGGTCGAGGCCGTACGTGAAGTGCGGCCCGTCGCCGGAGAGGACGACCGCGCGGACGCTCGGGTCGGCGGAGAGCGCGTCGAACGCCGCCGGCAGCTCGCGCCAGAGGTCGGGGCCGAGCGCGTTGCCCTTGGCGCCGGTGCGCAGGAGGACGTGGGCGACGGCGTCCTGGGTCTCGACGACGAGGGTGGTCGGCATCGGCGGAGCATGCGGCGAGGCGCGCGCCCCGTCCAGCCCTTGCGTGTGCCGCGGCGCGCGGGTAGACCAGCGGCGCTTCCGATGGCCGTCCCTACTTACTCCTCTTTTTCGCTCGCGCTCTCTCTTCGCCTTGGGCTTGGCCTTGGGGTCGCGGCGTGCGGCGCGTCGTCGTCGCAGGCACCTGCGCCCACGGACGCCGGGCTCCTCGATCTCGGCCCCGTCGCGCCGCCCACGCCGGACGAGGACGCGGGCGGCCACCCCGCGCGCGTCGACGGCGGCTACGCCGCGCCGGACGGCGCCGTCCTCCCCGCGAGTCGCTTCATCACGAAGGTCGTGTCGTTCACGCCGGGAACGTGCGCCGGCTTCGGCGCCAGCCGCATGCCGGACGTCGTCTTCGGCCCGCCCGTCGGCGCCGGCGACACCGAGGGCGGCCTCGACGTCGTCTCGCTCGGGAGCGGCGGCGAGATCGTCGTGTCGTTCGAGCCGAACGCGATCGTCGACGGGCCCGGCGTGGACTTGCTCGTCTTCGAGAACCCGTTCTTCATCGCCGGCAACCCCGCCAACGTCTTCGCGGAGCCGGGCGAAGTGAGCGTCAGCGACGACGGCGTCACGTGGGCGACGTTCCCGTGCGCGTCGGCCGCGGCCCCTTGGGCCGGCTGCGCGGGCGTGCATCCGGTCTACTCGAGCCCCACGAGCGGCATCAGCCCGCTCGATCCGCAGAAGGCCGGCGGCGATCCGTACGATCTGCGCGATCTCGGCGTCGCCCGCGCGCGCTTCGTCCGCGTCCGCGACAAGACGAACCAGGCGTGCCCCGCGTCGCCGCCGCGGCCGACGACCAACGGCTTCGACCTCGACGCGATGGCCGCCGTCAACGCCGCGCAGCCCTAAGTCACCGAGCGCGATTGTCGTCCCTCGAATCGCGCTCAGTGACTTCGTTCTTGCTCAGGTGGGGACTTCGTCCCCCTCGCTCGCTCCGCTCTCGAGCCTCCCCGACTCGCCTTCGG
>JAYVXL010000003.1:0-2868 GCA_043785185.1 Myxococcales bacterium | reverse complement strand
CTCCATGCGAGTCCTCGGCGTGGGAGACGACAACGAGCTCGGCGACATGTACCTCCGTTTGCAGGACGGGGGCCACGAGGTCCGCGTGTTCGTGGGCGAGAGCGCGTCGTCCGATGTCATGGAGGGCATGCTCACGCAGACCCGAGACTGGCGCGCGGAGCTTCCATGGGTGCGTGCGGCGGGGGACGACGGCGTCCTCGTCTTCGAATCGGCGAGCATGGGAAAAGAGCAGGATGAGCTGCGGCGCCAGGGCTACCGCGTCATCGGCGGGAGCGGCCTCGGCGACGCGCTCGAGCAAGATCGGACGCGTGGCCAAGCGGCGCTCCGCGACGCCGGGCTCGCGATCGCGCCCAGCCACGAATTCCGCTCGTTCGAGGACGCCCTCCGCTTCGTCGAGACGACGCGCCGGCGCTACGTCCTCAAGTTCAGTGGAGACGGGTTCGCCTGCTCACGAAACGTCGTCGGTGAGCGGGCCGACGGCGCCGACATGATCGCGGCGCTCGGCGGCGAGAAGGCGCGCTGGGCTCGGAACGAGGAGCCGCAGTTCATCCTCATGGAGCACGTGACGGGGGTGGAGGTCGGGGTCGGCGCATTCTTCGACGGGCGCGACTTCCTGATGCCGGCGAACCTCGACTGGGAGCACAAACGCTTCTTTCCAGGCGATCTGGGCGAGCTCACGCGCGAGATGGGGACGGTCGTGACCTACCGCGACGCCGAGAGGCTCTTCGACGCGACGCTCGCGCGTCTCGCGCCACTCTTTCGAAGCGCGGGGCATTGCGGGTACGTGAACCTCAACACGATCGTGAACGACCGGGGCGTGTGGCCGCTCGAGTTCACCTGCCGCTTCGGTTATCCCGGCTTCGCGATCCTCGACGCGCTCCACGCCGAGCCCTGGGACGGCGTCTTTCGCCGCATTCTCGGCGCGGGCGACGAGCGACTTCGCACGCACAACGGGTTCTCGGTCGGGGTCGTCCTCACGGTACCTCCGTTCCCTTACCGCGACGGCTACGAGCGGCTCTCCAAGGGGGTGGAGGTGTCGCTCTCCCCGTCGATGACGCCCGAAGAACGCAGAGGCCTCCACTTCGGCGAGGTCAAGAAGAGTCGCGGGCGCCTCGTGACGAGCGGCGCCATCGGGTACGTGATGGTCGTGACCGGTCGCGGCGAGACCGTGCAGGAAGCGCAGCGCGAGGCGTACGCGCTCGTGGACAAGGTCGCGGTTCCGAACATGCGCTACCGCAATGACATCGGCGACAAGCTTGTGCGGCGCGATCACGCCGAGCTCGTCCGCCTGGGGTGGCTCGGATGACGGCCCGCGACGGCTCGGCCATCGTGGCGAAGTACCGCGCGGGCGAGATCTCCGCGGCGATCGCGCTCATGGAGCTCCTCATCCTCCTGGAAGATCCGAACGAGGTCGGCAAGGTCGTGCGGGCCACGGACGACGCCTCGCTCGCGCGCCTCTTCGAAGAGAACGCGCCGGGGTGCGCGCGCATCGCCGGCATGCTCGCCTCGGGCATGGACTCCTCGGCGCCGGCGGCGTCGACGGACGAAGGCATCGCCTTTTGCACGCGCCTCTTCGACTATTCCGTTCAGGAGTCCGAAGAAGCGAGCGTCGCGCTCTATTCGCTTGGAAGCCCCGAGATCCTCGCGCAGGCGACGGGCGAGATCGTCGCGTGGCTGGAGAGGCGAAACGTGCTCGGCCCCTCGCGCCGCGTCTTGCAGATCGGGTGCGGGATCGGTCGTCTCGAGCGCGCCCTCGCGCCGCGCGTCGCCGAGGCGTACGGCATCGACGTCTCTTCGAAGATGATCGAGGCGGCGCGGCGGCGCTGCGCGGGAATCGCGAACGTGAAGCTGGAGGTCACTTCCGGCCGCGATCTGAGCGCCTTCGAGGACGGGCGCTTCGAGGTCGTCTACGCCGTCGACAGCTTCCCTTACCTCGTGCAGTCGGGCATGGAGCTCGTTCGCCTGCACTTTGCGGAGGCCGCGCGCGTCCTGACGCCGGGTGGCGACTTCATCATCCTCAACTTTTCGTACGGCGGCCTGGCGCGGGACAAGGCCGCGGTTCGCGCGCTCGGGGCCGCGGGCGGGTTCGACGCTCTCATCGATGGCGAGACGCCGTTCCGTCTATGGGACGGAGCGGCATTCCACCTGCGCCGACGGTGACGCGGCGAGCGCGAAACGGCGGCGGTAGCGCTCGAAGCAGCGCCGGCCCGCCTCGAGACGCATGAGCGCGCCCTCCGCCATCGCGCGGGCCGTGCGAGGGTCCTCGGCGACCAGCGGCCGGATCACTTCGCGGTTCCACGCGGCCGAGTGCTTGACGTCGAGCGTCGCGTGGAGCGCGAAGTACTGACGCGCTCCGCCGTCGACGCCCAGCCGCGCCAGGCCTCGATTCACGTGCGCGGCGCGATCGGGGGCCGTGAGCTCGATGACCCCGAGAGCGCCGATGGAGCCGTAGGCGTACCGGCGGTTTGCGGCGAGGGCGAGCATGAGGTTCGACAGCGCCAGCGACTCCCACACGATCTCGGCGTCGGGATCGAGCGCGAGCGCGCCGGCGAGCCTGCTCAGCATCGGGCCGTGCATTCCCCCCTCGCGGCCTCGGCCCATCTCGTCCCAATAATTGCGCGCGAGCTCGAGCTTCGGGCCCGTGGAGAGCCGCACCTGCGTCATCGCGACGAGGTCCTCGAAGCCCGCCTCGCCCGCGACCTCCTGCGTGAGGAACCACCGCATCTCTCGGAGGCTCGCGCGCTCGGCGAGCCAGGGAAAGAGCGGATCGCCCTGGCCGGGACCGCGCGCGCGCAGGTCTTCGAACCACGCCACGAACCCGTCGGGATCCGTCGGGGCGTTCGCCGCGCGTGCGGCGACGTTGGCCCG
>JAYVXL010000002.1:0-9384 GCA_043785185.1 Myxococcales bacterium | reverse complement strand
CCTCGTCGGCAAAACGCTCAGGCGACGGCGACGGCATGGGTCTTCTCCTTCGTGGCGCTGGCGGGCCGCGGCGCTTCGGCCGTCAGGCTCTTGGGGGTGCGCCGCACAGCGGGCATGACGAGCGCGGGCGCGGGCGCGAGCAGGCGCGCGCGCACTGTGGGGCTGCCGGCGTAGAGGAGCGCGGCGATGGCCTTGAGGGCGAGCACGAGCTGCCGCACCGGGTAGCTTCGGCTCGTCGCGAGCGCGACGAGGACGATCTCGCGATCCGGCGGCGCGAGGCCGGCGAGCGTCGCGAACCGGCGCAGGACGAAGAGCGGCGCGAGCGCGACGATCCAAATCGCCAGCCGCACGCCGAGGACGGGCTCGACGGGAATGTTCGCGAGCGTGTCGTTGACGTAGCCCTCGATGTCCATCGACGCGATGCCGTCGTCGCCGGGGAAGATCGTGACGAACGCGGCCTTGGCCGAGGCCATCTCGAAGCGCGTGAGCGTGCGCAGGAGGCTCATCGCGGGCCGCCCTTCTTCGAAGCCGGGGCCGGGGGCGCAGGCTTGGGCGCAGGCTTGGTCGAGGCCTTCTTGGCGGGCTTCGCGGGCGAAGCCGCGGCGCGGTCGGTCGCCCTCGCGGCGAGCCCACCTTCGCCGGCGCGCGGCGGAGGGAGCGGCGGCGCGTTGCGGCGCCACCACTCGGCGTCGAGCGCCTCGAGCGCGCTGCGCACCGTCTCGCGCGCGGTGTGCCCGTCGCCCGCGCGCACGAGCTCGATGCACGCGTCGTAGAACGGGAGGGACTCCGCGCGCCGGTCGTAGAGCGACGCCGTGAGCTCGGGAAACTCCTCGGGCAGGCGCGCGAACGTGTTGAGCAAGAGCTCGAGCCCGACGTTGCCGCCTGCGTGCACGACCGCGCGCTGGAACGCGACGTCGCCCCGGGCGAACGCGATGGCGTCGGGCACGCGCGCCGCTTGCTCGTCCGCGAGCGCGCGCATCTTGCCGACGTCGTCGTCCCGATGCCGGAGCGCCGCGAGCGCGATGCCCTCGCAGGCGAGGACGCGGCGGAGCTCCAGCATCGACGCGAGGAGCTCGCGGTACGTCGGCTCCCACGGCTCGAGCGAGCCGATGAGCGTCGCGAGCGCGTCGAGGCCCGCGCGCTCGCGCCAGGACGCGACCATGGTGCCCGCGCCGTGCCGCGTCGTCACGAGCCCCTGCGCCTCCAGCCGCGCGAGCGCCGCGCGCAAGGTGAGGCGGTTCACGCCGAGGGCGAGGGACAGCTCACGCTCCGACGGCAGGCGCGAGCCGGCCGCGATGCGCCCGGCGAGGATCTCGTTCTGCAGGCGCGTCGCGACCGCGTCGACCACGCTCGACCGGGCGACCGGGCCGATCGCGGCGAGCGTGTCCGCGGGATCGGACGTGGGGGACGTGGGGGACGTGGGGGACGTGGGCTGCGCACGCGGCGCGAAGGGAGGCGGAGTTTTCATCAGGTCGTCCAGTGGTTGAACCATTTATCAAACCAACGACCGCTGCGCAACCCTTTTCGCACCTCCGCGGCCGTTTTCGGATCCTGTACGTTTCACCCCATGATCGACATGCGGTCCGACACCGTCACCCGGCCCACCCCGGCGATGCGCGAGGCGATGGCGCGCGCGGAGGTCGGCGACGACATTTTCGGCGAGGACCCGACGGTGAACGCCCTCGAGGCGGAGGTCGCGCGCGTCACCGGCAAAGAGGCCGCGCTGTTCGTCTCGAGCGGGACGATGGGAAACCAGCTCGCGATCGCCTGCCAGACCAAGCCCGGCGACGAGGTGCTCGTCGGCGATGGGGCGCACCCGGTCTGGTACGAGTGCGCGGCCGGCGCCGCCCTGAGCGGCGTGCAGCTCTCGGTGTGCGGCTCGGGCGGCTTCTTCACGCCCGACGAGATGGACGCGCAGTGCAAGCCCGCGGCGTACTGGTCGCCGCAGCCAGCGCTCGTGTGCATCGAGAACACGCACAACCGCGCGGGCGGGCGCGTCTTCGCCCAGGCGGTCGCCGTCGCGATCGCCGAGCGCGCGAAGAAGCGCGGCCTCGCGGCGCACGTCGACGGCGCGCGCATCTGGAACGCGTCGGTCGCGACCGGGCTCTCCGTCGCCGACCTGTGCGCGCCGTTCGACACGGCGAGCGTCTGCTTCTCGAAGGGCCTGGGTGCGCCGGTCGGCAGCGCTTTGTGCGGAACGAGGGAGCTCGTCGCGCGCGCGCGGCGCTTTCGCAAGATGTGGGGCGGCGGGATGCGACAGTCCGGCATCCTCGCGGCGGCGGCGCTCTACGCGCTCACGCACCACCGCGCGCGCCTCGCGGAGGACCACGCGAACGCGCGCGCGTTCGCCGAGGCCGTGGCCAAGCTCCCTGGCGCGCGCGTCGAGCTCGCGCACGTCGAGACGAACATCGTGAACGTCGCGCTCGACGCCCCGCTGCGCGCCGAGGCCGTGGTGAAGACCGCGCGAGAGTTCGGGCTCGCGCTGAACGCGACGGGACCGCACCTGCTCCGCGCCGTCCTTCATCTCGACGTGTCGCGCGCGCAGATCGCCGAGGCCGCGGCGGTGCTCGGCCGCGCCGTCGCGCAGGTGGCGAAGGCGAGCGCGTGACGCGCCCGCGCCTCGCGGCGATTTTCCTCGCGTCCGCGCTCGCCTCCGGCGCGGCGGGCTGCGCGCCCGACCGCGGCAGCGCGTACACCCACGCGCTCGCCGAGGCCAGGCGCGCGGAGACCGCGGGCCGCTGGGACGAGGCCGCGGCGCGCTACGACGCCGCGGCGACCGAGGCCAAGGTGCCGCGCGACGCGCTTCACGCGCGCTACCTCGCGGCGCTCATGCTCGCGCGGGGCGACGAGCGCGCCCTTGCGGTCCGCCGCCTCGACGCCATCGCCGCCGCGCGCCCGGCGCAACCCGACTCGGCGAGCGCCGCGATGCGCGCCGCCGACCTGCGCCTCCGGGCCGGCGACGAGAGCGGTTGGCCGCGCCTCGAGGCGCTCGTCCGCGCGTTCCCGACGAGCGGCGTCGCTCGCCCGGCGCTCCACCGCCTCCTCCGCCATGACGACGAGACGGCCGGGCCCGCGGCCGCGATCGTCCGCGCCCGCGCGCTGCAAGCCGCGCTCGCCGAAACGGAGCTCGGCGAGACGCTCGCGTACGAGATCGCGCTCCGCCTCGCCACGACCGGCAGCCTGGAGGCCGCGCGCGAAGCGTTCGTCGACGTCGCGACGCGATGGCCCTACCCCGGCGGCAGCCTCTTCGACGACGCGCTCTACCGCGCCAGTGAGCTCGACGAGAAGCTCGGCCGCTTCGACGACGCGGCGAAAGACCTCGAGCGCATGCTGGGCGAGCGCGAGGTCGCGCGCCTCTCCGGCAGCTACCAGCGCCCGCGCTACGGCCCCGCGCTCCTGCGCCTGGGCGTCCTCTACCGCGACCGGCTCAAGGACAAGGAGCGCGCGCGTCAGGCGTTCCACCGCCTCTACACCGACTTCACGACCTCCCCGCTCCGCGACGACGCGCTCTGGCAGGAGGCCGAGCTCTGGCGCGAGGACGGCGACACCGGCGCCGCGTGCGAGCGCCTCGCCGCGCTCGCCGAGGACGTGCCGGACTCGCGCTACGTTCCGTGCGCCATGCAGATGTGCCCGCGCGTCAAGCGCGCGGCGAAGAGCAAGGCGCCGGCCGAGTGCCGCGCCTATATTCAGCGCGGCATGTGACGGTGACGGTGACGGGGACGGGAGCCGGAGCCGCGTTCAGGGCGGGTCTTTTTCGGCTTCTTCTTCCTCGTCCTCGTCGTCGTCCTCGTCGTCCTCGTCCTCGTCGTCGTCATCGAGGTCGTCGAGGTCGTCGACGTCGTCTTTGTCTTCGCCGGGCTCGGGCTCCTCGTCGGGCTCGGCGCCCTTCTTCTCGAACTTGACGTCGATGCCCATGTCGCCGAGCTGCGCATCGATGAGCTCGAAGAGCTCCTCGACGTCGTCCCCCGACCACTCGTCGAGCATGTCCGTCAGAAATTCGAAGAAGTCCCCATTGTCGAGGCGACGCTCGATTTCTTCGACTTGCTCTTCGGAGAACGCTTCGAGGATGTCCTCGCGCAGCGTCTCCGTGTCGCCCTCCTCAATCGCATCCTGCGCCGAAAGACGGATCTGTCGGACAGCGCGTTTGTCGAGGTGGATCTCCATGAACCTTCTCCGCCTGCCTCCGATACGCGAATGGGTCCGACGCTGTCAATACGCTGGAGCGATCGACGCGCATCATCCGGTGGGGCTTGCGTCGCACTTCGCCTGCGTTCACTCTATTCCTCGTGCGCCGCGCGTTGCTCGTCGCTGTCACCTCCCCAATTTTTTTTCTGTCGCCCGCCGTCGCGCGCGCCGACCAGGATCCAAACACGCCCGATTTGGAGGATCTGCCCGTCGCCGGCGCCGCGTCGGTGCCGCCGCCGTCGACCCGCCGCTACCTGCAGTACGGCCCCTCCCTCACGGCGGAGCTCATCGGTCTGCTCTCGTCGCCCGGCGCGATGTGCAGTAGCGCGACGGCGAGCGACGGGAGCCCGGAGAACACGTGCATCCTCGGCGGCGGCGGCGGCTTCGCCTGGCGAACGGGCGTGCGCGTCGCGGGACCCTGGTATTTTGGCGGTGCGTACGCGTTGTCCAAGCAGGACTCGAACAAGATCATGCGGCTCCCGCTGTTCCAGCAGCTTCGCGGCGAGGCGCGCTATTACCTGCGCCCCGACGTTCAGACGCAGCCGTTCGGCGCGCTCGGCCTCGGCGCGGCGGCGTACGGCAACGAGGGCGCGCTGGACACGCTCGGGCCGCTCGGCTCCGTGGGCCTCGGCGCGGAGACGCAGCTGTCGCAGCGCTACGTGTTCGTGGTCAGCCTCGCGTACCGCGCGATGGTGTTTCACCGCTTCACCGACTCGAGCGGGGCGCTTCGCCCGTCGAGCGTGGCGACGTCGCTCGGGCTCGAGATCGGCCTCGAGTCGCGCGATCCGCTTTAAAATCCTGCGGGCTGGCGCCGCGACGCGCGCGCAACCTCGCGCGCCGAGAAGGACGAAGACGCGCGAAGGGCGACACTCGCCTTGACGGGGAGGTGGGCGGTGATGTCCCATCACAGGCGGTGATCTGCACGACGTGCGGACAAGATAATCCCGCGCACCTGGTTTTCTGCCAGACGTGCGGGCAACGGCTAGGCCCTCGCGTGGTTCCTCCCACGCCGCCGATCGGCCTGACGCCGCCCGTGCTCTCGGCCGGGACGATGGCGATGCCGATGCGCCCCGCGGCCCCGGACCCGGCGTTCGCCCAGACTGGCCCGTCGACGGCGCCCGTCGTCTCGCCGCAGCCGTCCCAGGCGCCTTCACCGGCGGCGGCGCCCGCGAAACCCAACCTCGGAGCCACGTTCGTCGACCCGCGCCCGCCCGCGATGGAGCCCGCACCGAACCGCGTGTGCCACGTGTGCGCGACCGTCAACGAGCCGAGCGTGCGTTACTGCGAGTCGTGCGGGAGCACGCTCCAGCCCGTCCTGCCGCGCGCGGCGCCGGCGGTCTCCGCGCCGGCCCCCGCGGCGCCCCCGCCCGCGCCGCGCGCGCAGCCGCCGCAGCCCGTCGTGCCCAGCGCGCCTGCGCCCGCTCCGATGGCGATGCCGTTCCAGGCGGCGGTCGTGCCGATGGCGCCGCTCACGCCGCCCAGCCCGCCCGCTCCGCCGATTCAGCCGGCGCGGGTCGTCGATCTCGGCGCGCCGCCCGCCCCCGCGGCGGCGACGCGCGCGTGCCCGCGCTGCAGCGGACGGTCGGAGTGGGCGG
Source organism: Myxococcales bacterium (assembly GCA_043785185.1). Taxonomy (GTDB): domain Bacteria; phylum Myxococcota_A; class Polyangia; order Polyangiales; family Polyangiaceae; genus JANYHK01. Next base: position 3,604 of record JAYVXL010000002.1, on the reverse strand, counting down.
CGTCGTTCTGCCGTTTTTGCGGCGGTGCGCTCGCCGAGGGCGGGGCCGTCCCGCCGACGCCGCCGACGCCGGGCCCGCAGCTCGAGCCGCTGTCGCAGCGCCAGACCGAGATGACGCCCGCGCTCGCGGTCGCCGAGGCCCCCTCCCTCTCCGCCTCGCAGATCGTCACCCCCGTCTTGCCTCGTTCCGCCGCGCCGCGCTCCGTCCCGGCGCCGCCCGCCGCCGTCGCCCCCACGCCCCCGCCGGCGGTCTCGGCGCCGATCGTGGGCTGCCTCATCCTCGTCGCGAAGGACGGCTCGGAGGGCCCCGCCTATCCGCTCGTCGATCAGGTCGATATCGGCCGCGTCGAGGGCAACATCATCATCGCCGACGACCGATACCTGAGCCCCCGCCACGGACGCATCGTCCGCCGCGGCGGGCAGCTGTTCTTGAGGGACCTCGGCAGCGTCAACGGCGTCTACCTCCGCCTGGCGCCGCCGCCGTCACAGGTGGCGGGCGAGGCCGCCGCACCTCTTCGCGACCAAGATTTGTTCCTGGTCGGACAACAGGTGATAAGGTTCGAGATTGTGAGGGAAGCCGAGGAGGGGTTGGGCCCTGCCATGGAGCACGGCACGCTGCTGTTCGGTACCCCCACCACCCGCTTGCTCGCCCGCCTCAGCCAACGCTCCATCGAGGGCGTGACCCGCGACGTTTATCACCTTGCCAAGCGGGAGACGGTCCTCGGACGCGAGTCCGGCGACATCGTGTTCACGGAGGATCCCTTCTTGTCTCGCCGTCACGCCGCGATACGCGCCAGCGCGCCCGGTCCGCAGGACGGCCTCCCGGCCGGTCGCCCGCGCGCGGCCGATGAACCGCTTGCTCGCGCCGCTCCCGCCGCTCCCCCCCCTCCCATTGCATCCATTGCGAGTGAGAAGGACTCCGTGCCCAGCTTCTCCCTCGTCGACCTCGGCTCCTCGAACGGCTCGTACATCCAGATCCGGGCCGAAGTGCCCCTCCGGAGCGGCGACGAGTTCCGCATCGGCCAGCAGCTGTTCCGCGTGGACTTGACGCGCAACGCCGGGACCAGCGGGGTTTGAGCCATGAGGGTCAGCTCGTGACGCAAGCGGAAACCCCGAACGGCGCGGACGGCGCGCCGAGCAGCGCCAAGGGCGGCGGCGGCGACGTCCGCGTGAAGCTCTTCGCGCGAACCGACGTGGGCCAGGTGCGCGAGCACAATGAGGACAACTTCCTCGTCGCCGACATGACGCGGCGCCAGCGCGGCCTGCTCGAGGCCAACCGCACCACCTCGCTCGGCAAGCACGGCGCCCTGCTCGCGGTCTGCGACGGCATGGGCGGCGCGGCGGCCGGTGAGGTCGCCAGTCAGCTCGCCGTCGACATCCTCTTCGAGCGAATGACCGAGGGCCTCGACGAGAGCACGGGCCTCAGCCGCGACGACATTGCGCGGCGCCTCGTGCGCGCCGTCGAGTCGGCGGGCCTGCGCATCTTCCAAGAGGCAAAGGCCGACCGCACGCGCCGCGGCATGGGCACGACGGTGACCGCGGCCGCGCTCGTGGACGACCACTTGTTCCTCGCGCAGGTCGGCGACTCGCGCGGGTACGTCCTCCGCGACGGCACGCTCGTGCAGGTCACGCGCGACCAGTCGCTCGTCAACCAGCTCATCGAGGCCGGCCAGCTCACCGAGGAGGAGGCCGAGACCTTCGAGCACAACAACATCATCCTGCAGGCGCTCGGCACGAGCGACACCGTGCAAGTCGACCTCACCTTCGTCGAGCTGCGCCGCGGCGACATCCTGCTTCTGTGCTCGGACGGCCTCTCCGGCATGGTCCGCTTCGACGACATCCGCGAGACCCTGAAGGCCGGCCCCGAGCCGATCGACGTTTGCAAAGCGCTCACCGAGCGCGCGAACCAGGCCGGCGGGCACGACAACATCACCGTCATCGTCGCGCAGTTCGACGGCGAGGGGCTGCAGCCGCTCGAGCCGGGCGTCGCGCCGCTCAAGTATCGCAAATATTCGCTGCCCGAGGAGGGCAGCGAGCTCACCGAGCCGGCGCGCAGGCACAGCATGCGCGACCTGTCGGCGAGCGCCGGCAGCGGCACGGGGATGCCGGCCAACCTCTACGTCGCGCCGTCGGGCGGCAGCGGCGCCGTGTACGACGCGAGCGGGCCGCAGCTGCCCGGCAACGCCGCCGCCGGCGGGTGGCACGAGCGCGGCGGCGCGCCGCTCTACGCCGAAGAGCGCATCGACATCCCGGGCACACATGTCCCCGCGTGGGTCGTCGTCGTCCTCGTCATCGGCGTCGTCGCGCTGCTCAGCGGCACGGCGTTCCTGCTGCTGCGCTGAGCCCAAGCGCGGTCACTTGCAGCGGTCGAGGACGACGGCCGCGACGGGGTCAGTGCGATCGACGAGCAGGGCCTGGCGCGCGGCGGAGCGCGCGGCGGCGCAGTCCCCCCGCCCGGCGCGCGCGACGCCGACGAACGCCCACGCCAGCCCCTGCCGCGCGTGATCGGCGTCGCCGGTGAGCGGCGCCAGCACCGCCTCCGCGTCGTCGAACGCGCCGCGCCGCAAGAGCTGCCGGCCGACGAGCAGCGCGATCTCGGGTCGGTCGCCGACGCGCTCGCGCGCGCGGGCCAGCGCGTCGTCCGCCTCCCCTTCCCGCCCGAGCCGCAGCAGCGCCTCGACGAGGCCCGTCCACGCGAGCGCGTCGCCCGGCTCGAGCTCGGTCAGGCGCGCGAACTGCTCGCGCGCGTCGTCGAACGCGCCGCGCTGGTAGAGCCGCCGCCCGAGGTTCGCGCGCGCCGCGGGGAACCCCGGGTCGACCTTGATCGCCATGCGGTAGTGCTCCTCGGCTTGCCTGCCGAGATCGCGCTGGTCGAAGAGCAGCCCGAGCGCGTGGTGCGGCGCCGGCAGATCCGGGTTCAGGTCGCGCGCCGTCTTGAGGTGCGCATAGGCGAGGTCGAGGTTGCCGCGCCGAAGCTCGACGAGCCCGAGGTTCACCCACGCCTCGACGAAGCGCGGGCTGTACTCGAGCGCGAGCGCGAGGCGCGACGACGCCGTCGCGAGGTCGCCGGACGCGAGCGCCACGGCGCCGTCGCGGTTCAGCTCCGCCGCGCGCGGCGGCAGCGGCGGGTTCGTCGAGCAGCCCGCGAGGGCGGCCATAAAAAAAAGGAGGAGCGTGAGGGCAGGAGCGCGCATGCCTCCCAATCGGCACCGGCGCGCGGCGGTTGCGGAGAAAGGTGCTATGGTCCCCGGCGATGGCGGACGAGACGCAAGACCCCCGCAAGATCCCGTACTTGCGCGCGAGCGTGGGCGACCTGTTTCGCGCCCGCACGGTGCCGGTCTGCGACGCGTGCGGCGACGAGCTGCCGCTCGAGGGCACGACGTCGCCGCTGGACGACGCAGACTTGGGCGGCTTCGCGGTGCGCGGCAAGGGCGCCTACCTCAGCAGCCGCGGCGACACCGTGCAATACGAAGACGTCCCGCTCTGCCCGTCCTGCGGCACCGCGATCGCGCTCTCGGCGCTCCGCCAGTGGGAGATCGAAGAAGAAGAGGGCTGACCGCCCGTACGCCACCGCGCGGCCTCGGGAGGCGTCGCGCAGGCTCCCT
>JAYVXL010000001.1:0-9384 GCA_043785185.1 Myxococcales bacterium | reverse complement strand
CGCACCATGAAATCGACGCGCGGCTTTCGACCGGAATGGCCAGCGACGGTCGCGACCCCGGCAAAGGGTTAGAGCAAGCGTTCGATGGAGGGCCGGCTCACTGCCCGAGCAGCGCGCGGCACTCGGAGACGCGACTGCCGCGGCCGCGGTTCACGCAGCTCTGGTAAGCCGCGCGCGCCTGGGTGCGCGAGCCCGAGGCGTCGAACGCCGCGCCGAGCGTGAGCCATGCCTCGGCGTCGCCCGGGTCGGCGGCCGTGGCGCGGCGCGCGGCGTCGATCGCCTTGAACGTCTGCCCGCGCTCGAGGAGGCGCTGCGCCTGCTGCGTCAAGCTGATGCGGGGCGCATCGGTTGCGATCGGGATCGCGGACGGGTCAGGCTTCGGAGGCGGAGGCGGGGGCTCCGTCGTCGTCACCGGCGCGGTCGGTCGCGGAGGCGGCGGCGCCACCGCGACCGTCGTGCTCGGCGGCGCCCACGGCGGCGGCGGCGATGCCGCCGTCGATGCCGCCGGGAGCGGCTCGGGCGAAGATACCATCGGCGCGGGGGTCGCGGTGTCGAGCGGCGGCGCCCCGCTGGCGCTCGTCAGCGCGGCGTCCGCGCTCGGATCGCGCTGCGCGTGCTCGCCCGGCCCGTCGACGAGCTTGCCGACCGCGAGCACCGCGAGCCCGAGCAGCGCCGCGGCGATCAGCACGAGCGGCGCACTCAGCCGCCGCGCCTGCGTCGGCAAGTGCGGCGGATCGTCGGACGTCCTCGCCCCGGGGCGACCACTCGGCGTCCGCCGCCCCGATCGCGGCGGCACCGTCGGGGCTTTGCGGGTCGCGCCGTCATCGACGGCGGCGCTCATCGTCGCCGGCTCGCCCTCCGACGGCTCCGGCACCGGGGTCGCGTCGTCGTCGGTCGCCCGCTCGAGAGGCAACCCCGAGACGATGACCGGCGGTTCGTCGGGGCGCGGCTGCGAGCGCGGCGGCGGCGCGGTCGGCCCCACGTGGTGGGCGCGCGCGTCGTTCACCGCGAGATCATCCGCGGCCTCCTCCTTCACGATGAGCGGACGCGCTTGCACGCGCAGGAGCTTCACCTGCGCGACCTCGGCGCGCGCGTGCGCCGGCAACTCCGACGGAGGGCGCGGCGGCGTGGGCGGCTGGCTGTCCACCTCGGGGCGCGGGGTGAGCGGCGCCGGCGTCACGTCGCTCGCGGGGATGAGGACGTCGAGCCCGGCGGCTCCCGTCGGTTCCTTCAGCGTGTCCGGCTCCACCGGCGCCTCGCCGCGCTGGAGGAGGAGCCCCTCGAAGAAGAGCTTCGAGATCGTCGCGAGCGTCGACAGATCCTCGAACGGCGACTCGTCGACGATCTGCATGAGCGAGCGACGGCCATCGAGGAGGCGCAAGATGCCGTTCAGCTCGTCGGGGATCTCATTGAGGCGCTCGGCGAGCTGCCCGTCGTCGATCTCGAAGACCGTCGACAGCGGCGGCAACTGCTCGGTGAGGCGACCCCACTCGTCGACGCGGCGCATGCCCTCCATCAGGATGCCCTGCGTCGGCGTCGCGATGAGGTCCTCGTTCTTCACCTCGCGGAACTCGACCTCGAACTCCGCCTCGTTCCAGATGAGCGTGCGGTAGATGACCTCTTCCCCGCGCAGCGGTCCGAGCTCGGCGTCGACGAGCTTGCCCTCGCGGAAATAGATGTGCGCCTGCGCCGCGCCGTTCGTGAGGTGCACGACGCCGCTCTTGCGCGACACCTCGAACGTCTGCAGGAGGTCGACGACCGCCATGTCCTCGATCGAGCCCGAGAACCGCGTACGGCCGGCCGGTCCCTTCTGCGTGACGATGTTCTCCTGCGCGCGGCGCGCGAGCAGCAAGTTCACGCGCGCGAGCAGCTCGCGGACGAAGATGGGCTTGGTCAAGTAGTCCTCGACGCCGAGCTCGAGGCCGCGGATTTTGTCCTCGACCGACTTCTGGCTCGTGAGGAACACGACCGGGATCTGCGCCCACTCCGGCTTCTCCTTCAGACGGCGGACGAAGGCGTAACCATCGAGCTTCGGGAGGCGCGTGTCGGAGAGCACGAGATCCGGCGTCGAGAGCTCCACCTTCTGGAGCGCGTCGAGGCCGTCCCGAGCGGTCGTCACGCTGTAGCCGGCCTTCTTGAGGCTGACTTCGAGCACGCGCACGCTCCGCGGGTCGGCGTCGACGAGCAGAAGCTTCTGTTTCGCCACGGGACGGGAAGGATACCGCTAACGCCGCGGATTGACTAAATCGGCGTTCGGGTCGCGGAGCGGCGACGACGCCTGCTAAGGGCGGCCGCCCTTTTTCCAGGGATCCGGGAACTCCGGGTCGGTGACGGTCGCGCGAGGGCGCGGCGGCGGCCGCACGACCCGGTGCGGCGGAGGGGACGGTGCGGCCGAGGGCGCGAGCGCCGAGGGTGACGTCGAAGGCGCCGGCGAAGGCGCAGGAGCCTGCGGCGCGGCGACGACCGCGCTCGGCGCGACGCTCGCGAGCGTGGCGGCGGTGACCGCAGAGGGGGCGGCCGCATCGCTCGCGACCGCGTCGTCGCGCCGCCGCTCGCCCGACGCGAGCACCGCCCACGTGGCCACTCCCGCGACGGCGACGAGGCTCGCCGCCGCGGCGCCGAGCATCCACGGCGCCGGCCCGCGGCGCATCGGCGGAGGCGCGACGCTGGGCACGGGCGACGCCGCGCGCTCGGGCGGCGCCGGCGAGCTCGCGCGAATCGCCACGAGCTCGCCGCCCGCGCCGACGCGCACCGCGTGGCGGAGCGCCGCCGCGAGCGCGTCCATCGACGCGTACCGAGCCTCGGGCTTCTTCTCGAGCGCGCACAGGATGACGTCCTCGATCTTTCCGAGGTGCTCCGCGTGCGCCGACACCGTCGTCGGCGGCGCCGGCTGAACGAACATGTGCTGCGTGAGCACGCCCATGAACGTGTCGGCCTCGAACGGGACGCGCCCCGTGAAGAGCTCGTACATGATGACGCCGAGCGCGTAGATGTCCGCGCGGTGGTCGACGGGGTTGCCGCTCGCCTGCTCGGGGCTCATGAAATGCGGGGTGCCGAAGACGATGCCGGTCTTGGTGACGCGGCTCGCGCCCATGACCATCGCCGCGCCAAAGTCGACCACGCGCAGGTCGTCGGGCCGCTGCCCGTTCGCGAGGCGCCCGACGAGGAACACGTTGTCGGGCTTGAGATCGCGGTGGACGATGCCCGCCTCGTGCGCGGCCGCGAGCGCGGACGCGACCTTCAGCACGATCTGGCACGACGCGTCGTACGAGAGCGGCGCGTGCGAGCGGAGCGCGACCGAGAGCGGCTGCCCGACGAGCAGCTCCATCACGAAGTACGGGACTCCGTCCGGCAGTCGACCGAAGTCGGTGATCTGCACGACGTTCGGGTGCTTGATCGACGCCGTCGAGCGCGCCTCCTGCGTGAAGCGGGCGGCGAGGTCGGCGTCCTTCGCGAGCTCGCGGCGCAGCACCTTCATCGCGAACATGCGCTCGATCGCGATGTGACGGACCTTGTAGACCGTGCCCATCCCGCCCTCGCCGAGGACGGCGCAGACCTCGTAGCGCTCGTCGACGATCGCGCCGAGGAGCGAGTCGCCGTCGGGGTCCCACGTCTGCGCGCCGAGCGCCGCGCCGTCGAACGGGCAGAAGCGCGCGTCGGGGCCGTAGCGCTGAGCGCACTCCGGGCACCGCTTGATCGCGCGACGCGGATCGTCGACGAACGTGTCCGACCCGAGCGCCTCGCCAGGAACTGTGGCGTCAACCTCCGTCACTGGAGGCGTCCCTGGCGTCGCCATCGGGCGAAGCGTCACCCGGCGCGCCGGCGTCGAGACCGGAGCAGACGCCCTCGCGGCAGAACAAGCCGTCGCGGCAATCGCGGTCACGCGTGCACGGCGCGTTGACCGACCCCGACGGCGAGTCGACGCCGCCGCAGCCCGGATCCCGCCCAAGCGCCGCCGAGAGCCCGGCGATCGCGAACGCGACGGTGGCGGCGTGACGGATCACCCCGACAGCTTACGGCGGCAGACCCGCGCCGTCACGCCGGCCGATGGCGCGGCGCCGTCCGGTGCGTCATTCGGCCGGGGGCGCGGCGGCCACCGCGGCGGTGCCGCAGCTCGCGCAGAACTTCGCGGCCGGCGTGAGCTCGCCGCCGCAGCCCGTGCAGAACTTCTTCTGCGGGGCGAGTCCGGTGCCGCACTCGGCGCAGAACTTCCCGCCCGGCTGCTTGCACCCGCACTTCGCGCACGTGACCTGGAGGCCGCCGGGCGAGAACTGCGGCCCGGCCTGGTGCGCGGCAGCGCCGCCGCTTGCAGGCACCGCGAACTGCGGCTGCGCGCCGGGCTGCATCGCGCCCGCCATCATGTTGCCCATCCCCATACCGACGGCCATCGACGCGCCGGCGCCGGCGAGCCCGTCCCCGACGCCGTGCGCCGCCATCCCCTGCCCCGCGCCCATGAGCGCCTGGCCGGCGGCGTAGTTTTGGTAATTGCCGGCGAGCTGCTGGACGTAGCGCGCGTCCTGGCCGAACTTCTGATCGAGCTCGAACTGCTTGGCCTGCGCCTCCGCCGCGGCGCCGGCGACACCGATCTGCTTCACGCGCACTTCGCGCTGCGCCTTCGCGATCTCCGCGTTGGCGGCGACGAGGCGCTGGCGGTCCTCCTCGCTGAAGTTGATGTTGAACTGCCCCATCTGGAGGATTCGAACGCCGATGTCGTTCAAGTCCGGGGCGTGGTTGACGAACGCCGTCGCGAGCTTCTGCGTGAGCGCGACGGCCTGCAGCACGCTCTTCTGCTCGACCTCGCACAGCTCGCCCAGCGTGACCTTCACGCCGTTCATGAAGAGGCCCTTGATCCAGTCGAGCACCGCGTCGTTGTCGCCGGTCGCAGCCTGGCCGCTGTAGCCGACGACGAAGCGGACCGGATCGGTCACGACGAGCGAGAACTCGCCGAAGATGCGCGGGATGACCTGCTCGCCGGTGAGCGGATCGAGCATGTCGCCGACCGGGCCGCCGAACGGCACGCCGCGCACCGGCGTCGTCTTCACGAAGAAGATCTCGCTGATGAAGACCTGCCCGCCCGTGAAGTTATTAACGATCTGGTTCAGAAACGGGATGTTCTGCGTCTGCAGCGTGTGCCGGCCGGGTGGGAGAACGCCGACCACGCGTCCGTCCTTGAAGAAGACCGCACACTCGTCGCTGTCGACGGTGAGCTGCGAGTACATCGGGAAGTTCTGATCCGGGTGCTTGAAGACGATGAGGTGCTTCAGCTGGTCCGGGCGGGCGATCATCATCTCGCGCACGCCGTTCTTCACGAAGTCGAACACACCCATCGCGATCTCCTTGTTCGGACCGGTACTGAAAGAGACGGCGCGCGAGCACGTCGCGCCTCGCCCATCGCCACACGATAAATCCCCTGCCGCCCTTCCGCCAGCCCGACGCGCGTGGCGCCCGTCGCCGGGGCGCGGGCCCCCCGATTCGCGCGGGGGGCCTTCGTTTGGCGGCGTTGCGGGCTCCGCCTAGTGATTCCTGCCGTTTTGGCGCATAGTCGACGTGAACATGGAGCCCGCGGTCGACGTCTCCACCCTGCCTCAGCAGGCGCAGCGCCTGCTCGACCCGAAGACCCCGCCGGCGCTCCGCACGCTCGGCGCGAAGGGCATCGCGCCAGGTCTCAAGCCGGGCGAGGCGCTCACGCTCGTGTGCATTCTCGCCGAGGGCGACGACGTGCACATCGCGCAGCTCGCGCAGGCGACCCTCAAGGCGCTGCCCGCGCCCGTCCTGAACGGCGCGCTCGCCGACACGCTGCCGCCGGGCGTCCTCGACGTCATCGCGCCGAAGTTCGCAGGCGAGCTCGCGGTGATGGAGCGGATCCTCGCGCACCCGAACCTCTTGCCGAGCACCGTCGCGAAGGTCGCGGCGACGTGCAGCGAGCCGGTGAGCGAGCTCATCGCGACGAACGAAGAGCGCCTCCTCAAGCATCCCGAGATCATCGAGAAGCTGTACATGAACCGCGCCACGCGCATGTCGACGACCGATCGCCTGATCGAGCTCGCCGTGCGCAACGGGCTCGAGCTCACGGGTATTCCGGCGTTCCGAGAGGCCGCCGCGGCGATCGCCAACGAGCTCATCGCCGAGCCGAGCGAGGAGCCCCAGCCCGGCGACGTATCGTTCAAAGCCGCGGTCGATATCGACGGCAAGGACCCGGACGAGGAGGTCTTCGAGACCGACGTCGAGGGCAAGGAGGTCGTCAAAGCGAAACACAGGGAGAAGCAGAAGCGCATCCAGGACATGACCACCAGCGAGAAAATCCGCCTGAGCGTGCTCGGCTCGGCCGGTCAACGCGCGATCCTCGTCCGCGACTCGAACCGCCTCGTCGCGAGCGCCGCCGCCAAGAGCCCGGCGATGGGCGAGCAGGAGGCCGAGCGCGTCGCCCGCAGCCGCGCGGTGAGCGACGAGGTGCTGCGCATCATCGGGGAGTCGTTCCCCAAGCACTACCCGATCAAGTTCGCGCTCACGGAGAACCCGCGCACGCCGTTTCAGATCGCGGCCAAGCTGATCGTGCACCTGCGCGAGAGCGAGCTGAAAGCGCTCGCGAAGAGCAAGAACGTGAGCAGCGCCGTCTCGCAGGCGTGCAAGCAGCACCTGTCGCGCCGCGAGAAGCGGGGCTAGGCGTGGCGTCGCGCGTCGCGCTCCGAGGCGCGGTCTTCGCCGCGCTCGCCGGCGCGTTCGCCGCGATCGGCGTCGGCGCCTGCAAGGACGACGCGACGGTGAACCCCGTCGCCGACCCGATCCGCGATGCCGCGAGCGACGTCGTGACGTGCGCCGCGCCAAAGAGCGCGCTCTTCAAGCCGGTGCGCCCGCTCCGCGTCCTCTTCTTCACGAAGGAGACGCTCTACTTCCACACCGGCGCGCACGACGTCGGCAACACGGCCGTCTCCGCGTCCTTGCGCGCCGACGGGCATGACGTCACGATCTCGGACGACGTCGGCCTCTTCACGCCGGCGGGCCTCGCGAAGTTCGACGTCATCCTGTTCTTCGTGACGTCGGGCATCTTCCTATCGCCCGACCAGCGCGCGGCCTTCCAGGGCTTCGTCCGGTCGGGCAAGGGCGTCGCCGGCGTCCACACCGCGAGCGCGACCGAGCTCGACAACCCGTTCTTCCGTGACGTGATCGGCGCGTCCTTCGCGGGGCACGGCGTCGGCGACGCGCAGGTCATCCCCGGGAACGTGCTCGTCGTCGACGCGGCGAGCCCGCTCACCTCGTTTCTGCCCAGCCCGTGGACGTGGACGGATGAATTTTACTACTACTCGATCAACCCCGCGAAAAACCCGGCGATCGCGCAGCTCCTCGTCCTCGACGAGTCGTCGATCGCGCAGTACTACCCGGGCTATCCGGAGGCCGGCTTCTACGGCGCCGCGGGGCACCCGCTCGCGTGGACGCAGGACTTCCAGTGCTCACGCGTCTGGTACACGGCGCTCGGGCACTCGGGCGCGGCGTACGCCGACCCGGCGTTCGTCCGCTTCATCGTGACCGGCACCGAGTGGGCGGGCGCCGCCGCGAGCGCCGCGGCGCCGTGACGCCGCGACGGCTGCGAAGCCGAGTGGACTTTCGCCGCTCTTTTGAATAAGCCACGCGGCATGACCGCACAAAGCTCCTCGCCCGAGCGCGCGCCCCCGCGCGTCTGCGAGGTCTGCCAGGGCTCGGCGTTCGCCACGTTCATGCACAAGGCCGACCACACGTTCACCCGGTGCGCCGCGTGCGGCCTCGAGCGCATCGACCCGCAGCCGACCGACGCGACGCTCGCGAAAATCTACGGCGAGCACTACTACGACGCCTGGGGACTGCAGACCGATCGCGAGTCCGTGGAGGCGATCAAGCGCGGGACGTTCGCGCGCGTGCTGCGCGGGCTCGGCGATCTGCCGAAGGGCGCGCGCGTCCTCGACTGCGGCGCGGCCACCGGCTTCCTCATGCAGGTCGCCGAGGGCATGGGCTGGGAGCCGTACGGCGCGGAGCTGAGCGAGTTCGGCGCCGGCGAGATCGGCAAGCGCTTCGGGAAAGACCGCGTGCACCAGGGGCAGCTCGAGGCCGCGCCGTGGGCCGACGGCTTCTTCGACGCCGTCACGATGTGCGACTACGTCGAGCACGTGCGCGATCCAGAGGGCATCCTCCGCCGCGTCCATCGCCTCCTCAAGAAGGGCGGCAAGGTGGCCATCACGATGCCGCGCGTCGGCTCGGCGACGCACAAGGCGATGGGCCAGAAGTGGACCCACTACAAGATCGAGCACCTCTACTACTTCAGCGTCGAGAACCTCGGCAAGCTGCTCGGGCGCGTCGGCTTCGAAGGGTACGAGGGCAAGACGCTCGTGAAGACGATGAACATTCGCTACATGGCGCACCAGTTCGACGTGTACCCGCACCCGGTGCTCACGCCGATCGTGCGCGGCGCGCGCGCGCTCGTGCCGGGGGCGATCCAGCGGCGGAATTTCCCGATCGCGATGGGCGAGCTCGTGGCGTACGCGACGAAGCGCTGAGCGCGCTTCGGCTTACGCTGCGCCCTTCGCCAAGACCGCGAGCAGCATGTGCTCGATCGGTCCGTGCACGCTCACGCTCTCCGCGCGCAGGCCGGCGCAGGCGAACGCGCGCTCGAGCTCGCCCCGCGTGTAGTAGCGCACGCCGCCGTCCACGAGCGCGTACCAGGCGAGCAGCGACGCCCGAAGCGCGCCGCGCGGCGGGACGACGCCCTCCACGACGACCACGTGGCCGCGCGAGACGCGCGCGAGCTCGCGCAAGACCTGCTCGGCGGGGAGCGCGATGTGGTGAAGCGCGGAGTAGAGAGCGACGACGTCGAAGGCGCCCGCGGGGTACGGGATGGCCGCGATGTCCCCCTCGAAGACCTCCCAGTCGGGGTGGTTCTCGCGGCACGCGCGCGCGAACTCGGCGGAGAGGTCGAACGCGACGACGTCGGCCGCGGCGTCGAGCGCCGGCCCCGTCGTCACGTTGCCCGGCCCGCACGCGGCGAGGAGCACGCGCTTGCCGGAGTAGAAGCGCGCGAGGTCGGGGAAGGGGCGGGCCTTCATGCCGCATACGCCACCCAAGAGCCGGCCCCAGATGAGCCTCTCCACGAGGAGAAACTTCAGCCGGTAAAATTGGGGGTGCCCGAAGAGCAGCTGCTCGAGCGTCGCCCTCGCCCTTCGTCGCATCGGCCCTCGAGATCGTTCGCGCCCGCTGTTCGGCTCGCCGGCGTTATGCGCCGACGCGACGGAGGCCGCGCGGCTTGCTCGGCGCGCTCTCTTGCAGGAGCGCGCGCGTCTCCTCGAGCACGCGCTCGACGCTGACCGTCTTGGCGGCGACGTTGCCGATTTTGTCGAGCGGCGTGCCGGCGACGACGTC